>JAEZJA010000069.1 GCA_023415895.1 Bacillota bacterium | reverse complement strand
GAGAAAACGTCTGGACTACCATACCCCTGAGGAGCTATTTGATGCTTTCCTTGACCAAATCTACCGAGCTTCCCCGTGAGACTGTTTATTTTGATGGAGTGTTCAATTTGTTATTGCAATTTACGACTATATTAGATGTCACATCTTTTCTTTTTTGAAATGATTAAGAGTGTTGCAATTGATAATATCACCATCAAAAGATATGACAAAACAGAGAAGCTGTCACCTGTATCCGGAATATTTTGATTGTCAGAAATCTTCTCAAACTCAACATGCACGGTATGGTTAGCTGTAATGTTTGTGAATGTGTAGCTTTCGGGTGTTCCTACACTAACGCCATCTACCAGAACGTCCTTTATTTTGTAACCTTTAGCAGGTGTAAAGGTATAGGTCTGGTTATCTCCATTACTTGCTGTCTGAACTGTATAGGAAGAGATACTTCCATTCGTTCCTGCAGAGGGCGTAACTGTGTACGTATTCATGGCGAATGAAACTTCAATGGTATGGTTGCCGGTTACGTTATTGAAGGTATAGTTTCCTTCTGTCACTGCCTGCGGATTGGATACACCATCAATTTTTACATCGGCAATATGATAACCGGTATTCGGCGTAAAGGTATAGGTTTCACTGTCGCCATAGCCTACATTGGTGTCTCCCAAAGGCGAGATACTGCCGTTTCCATCGCTAGTGGAATGAATGTTGAATGGTATCTTCTCAAACTCAACATGCACGGTATGGTCAGCTGTAATGTTTGTGAATGTGTAGCTTCCTGGTGTTCCTACACTAACGCCGTCTACCAGAACGTCCTTTATTTTGTAACCTGTCGCAGGTGTAAAGGTATAGGTCTGGTTATCTCAATAGCTTGCTGTCTGAAAGGTATTGGGTGAGATACTTCCATTCGCTCCTGCAGAGGGCGTTACTGTGTACGTATTCATGGCGAATGAAACTTCAATGGTATGGTTGCCGGTTACGTTATTGAAGGTATAGCTTCTTGCTGTCACTGCCTGCGGATTGGATACACCATCAATTTTTACATCGGCAATATGATAACCGGTATTCGGCGTAAAGGTATAGGCTTCACTGTCGCCATAGTCTACATTGTTGTCTCCCAAAGGTGAGATGCTGCCGTTTCCATCGCTAGTGGAATGAATGTTGAATTGTATCTTCTCAAAAATCGCGGTATAGGTTGAATTTGAATATTTCCCATTGGTTCCTTTTTGAGGGATAAATGCAGCAGTAGTAGAAACTGTGTCACCATCTTCGTCAATCCATTTGACAAACTGGTATCCCTCTTTTGGAGTTGCGGTCGAACCGATCGGAACTCCTGTTTCGGGATTTAAATCTTCATGAGTAGGAGTAACCGTTCCTGTGTTGGTATCTTGTGAAAGATAATTGATTCTTACATAATCCAGCTCTGTCCAAACCGCAAACAAATCAGTCGGGGATGTAATATTCACAATAGAGCTTTCCGAAACAGCATCTCCAGTCCCGGTACTGTTTGTGTTCCAGCCGGCAAAAGTGTATCCCGCTCTTGTTGGGTCTTGGGGAAATACATATAACTCATTATATGTTTGTAAAATCGTTTTTTGTGTATCCGTATCAGGGTTGGTGAAAGATGAATATATTCCTCCATTGGCATGGAAGGTGACCGGATATTCATTGGCAACTGCCAAAGCAGTTAGTGTTAAACTTTGAGCTGGCATTGTTAAACTTAGAGAACTATTTATATTGTCAGCAAAAACAGTTGTGTCACTGCTACTCCACTTATGAAAGCTATATCCAGGTAGGAGTGATGCCGATATTCCAGAAACAGTTTCTCCAGCTAAGTAAATACCGCCGTCAGTAACACTAGCAATCCCTGTGCCTTTATTTAAGATTAAAGTATAATAATTTAAAGTAGGCGTATAGCTTGTTGAATTTGAAGCGTCAACTGTAAATGATACATTCGTTGCTTTACCATCAACATAAATGGTATATTCGCCATCAGGTACTTTGTCAAAATTATCGGCGGTGATACTATTACCAGAAGTATCTTTTAAAGTGAGTATACTAGAAAATTCAACCCAAGGATTATCATCTTTGTTCACATTAATGGATACAGAGGATAAAATCAATTTAGTGACAGTTGTCTTTCCCTCTGAAACCGCACTTTGTCCTTGGATCGTTAATGTAGCATCTTTTGCAACTTCTGTATAATCAGGTGTTCCTGATGGAATTTGAAGTGTATAGGAAAGAGTTATAGAGCTATTAGCCGGAATTGTCATTGGGCCCCAAGATATTTCAGTACCCCTCTGAAGATAGCTTGCATCTACAGAACTTACAGTCGTGTTTATTGCTGTTCCCGAAAAAGCGGCGTTATCATTAACAGTTATTCCTGTCTGCTGAAAGTCGGTATAATTGGTTACTATGACTTCATATTTTTGAATTGAGCCTGCGGTTCCTTCTACATCCTTCTTATCAATTCCCAATATAATGCTTAGTTTTCCGTTGTTACCCATCAATGAAGTTAAGACACCATCTTCAAAGATTGTTTGTGAAGAATAGCTTGCTGTTTTTGTAACATTTTCAGATTTTGCAATAAGTATACCATTGTTATGTATTATACCGCTTAAAAATGCAAAATTCGTGTTGGTACTGTTTACATCAGAACTATCTGCTAATACACAATCATAAATTGTTTTGTTTAATTCTGTTTTAAAATCATTAGAATACCCCGCAATATCTGCACCGTCAATGTTGATTAGAGTTCCTACTTGAGAAATAGTAACAGGACTGTTTAAAACATTGGCCATCGCATATGTTACATATACGTTATCAAGGCCGGTAGTAGTGAAATTTGTACAATCTGAAACTATAGTACCCTTTACATAATGGGTAATGTCAGAGTCTTTAATCCCTGAGGCTCCTCCTGATTTTTGCCCTATTGAATTAAGACCTCCTACAATACCAGCATAGGTGTTTGTATAGTAATAATAAGGGTTAGTAATTGCTGGTCGGTAGGTAGCCTTTGTTTGAGATTCTTTTATGCCTGATTGGTCAATAAAAGAATTACTGTAATAATCAAGGGCAACACCAGCGTTTAAAGAAGATGGCTTTATATTATATGAAAGCTTAAAAGGTATTGCCGAGGTGTAATCGCCTTCGACGGGATTTTGGCTGTCTGCAAAGGAATACATATGATCTATAAAATCTTTTGGAAAGATATAAAAAGTAATTACGCCATTTTCTTTTATCGCAATGGTATCATAGTCAGCAAAAGTATATACCGTTTTTGTTTCGGTCGATGATTCGACATTCTTAATACCAGCCGTTGTGTCAATCATAGGAACACCATTAATCTCCATATTGTTTCCAAGCTTATCAGAAATAACAACAACGGGTTTATCACCATTTAGAGAGGTTACTGGATCATACGTATAGCTGTCAACCGGTAAAACAACTTTTTTAGTTGCATTTGCAACATCGTTGCTTAGTTGGGTAAAAGCAACACTTAAATCGGGATATGAGGGAGCGTAAAAATAATATTGGCTATAAACAAAGCCTGGAGTTCCTGTAGCCGAATAATTATCATACTCTGTAAAACCTGCGTTATTTGCATTCGTAATGTAAGTAGTAATTTGTTGTTTGGTATTCTTAGCCGCGGGGCTATCGGGCTTGTTAATCACTTTGCCGTTAAAACTATATTCTGAAATTAAGCCGCCCGGATTTAAACCGCACCATGCATAATTCTCTGATGTGTCCGCTGTTTCATTAGCATCTTTTATATTGATTCCTGTGTTTGCACCTAATCCAACCGAATAGAAAAGTGTTGGATAATCGGTTGTGTTTCCGCCAGCAAGATTATAATCTTTATATGCAGCAGTTATCAGGCTCTTTTGATAGGCTGCAGTAAGTATAGTGGCTGCGGCCACTGTTTGAGAACCATAGGATGTGTCGCCGGTTAAATCCGAGCCGTCTCTGTTTGTATAGGTTGAAACGGTTGTGGGGTTAGAAGGAGTCGTCCACCATGTTGGATTACCAATAGTTGCACCCCCGTCCGACAATAAGAATATAAAAGGCTGGCGCTTTCCATAAGTGGAATAACCCGATGCACTTGTTTTCCCATTAATATCTGCAATAGCGCATTGTAATCCATATATAATACCATCTTGCGTAGGAGTGGCACGACCTGTTGAAACGGAAACTTTTGAATATTTTGAACCGTCTTTTTGCAAATTAGAGTTTGTAGAAACAGTTGAACTACTAATGTCAAGATAACGGCTTCCGCTTGTCAATGTATATGAACCCATGGACATAAAAGTACCGACATGAGTTGTATTCACTGTATTGCCGAACCAATAAACACCTACACGATTATTAGGATTAGAGGCCATAATAATACCTATGGCGTTATTAGCTGCATCTACCATTGCTTGTAATCGTGTGATTTGTTGTAATGTATAGCGAGTTCCGGAATATCCGCTGGGCACCGGAGTAACATAATTGCCATTATTGTCCTTGTAATATGTTCCAGATGTACTCGCGGTATAAGTATTGATATCTGTGTTACTGCTCATAGACATTGACATATCTAAAATAAACACAACATCTGCTTGAAGTGTATTTGTTATAGTAGTTCCAATGGTTGATTGGGCCTCATAGACATTCATATATTCTTGTCCCAAAACAGACAAATGAATATCAAAACTACCGTCTGCGTTTGCGTTAACGCTTTTATCAGTCCAAATTCGACCGGCATCTGAAGCATTGCCAAAGGTGTTTGGTATACTGGTAACCGGGTCTGAAACCAAATCAACAATATAATCTCCATTTCCAACAGGATTTGTTGCTGCCCCAGCTTTCATCACTGATGAAAAAATCATAGTACTTATTACTAAACACAATACTGAACATAAACTGATCGCCTTTTTAATAACTATTTTCATTTTATACCTCCAATATTAAAAATAAAATAATAATTACTATATTAACAGTGATATGGTAATTTGTCAACATAGACCAGACAAGATTTGGCATGATGCGACAAAATAAGTTTGATAAGATTGTCTTATGTTGATGTTCTATAAAGCCTGCATTTACCAATTTGTTAATTATAGTGTAAAACAAATTATTAAACAGCTCATTTCTTTGTGTTCCCACACCTCACATCAATTACGACTTTTCATTAATGTAGTTCTTCAACTGCTTGTTTAGGAAATCTTCGCCTTCATCGTTTAACACAGTATGTTTCACAAAATGCCTATAATTAAGGATTTCTAAGCATATTGGCGTTGTAGTGAAACTATAGTCTCCACATGCCTTGAACGGTCAAAAAAAATGCCGTCAGAGACTGGTAGTTTCTTGGCGGACAGGGTACTTTGACTAGAAGGAAACTCTAATCTCTTTCTTTTAATGATCATTTAATGCATAGGCTACTGTCATTGCGCAATGCAAATTTAAAGATTTTAGCAATGGTATGTTCGTTGTTTTACCGTCCACAAGCAATGGGAGTTCTGTGCACCCTAATATTACGCCATCCACTGGAAATTTTACGGCGTGCCTAGAGTGCCTTGCTT
>JAEZJA010000060.1 GCA_023415895.1 Bacillota bacterium | reverse complement strand
GCCCGGAACATTAAAGGCGGATGGTACGATTGACCGGACATCGGCGTTGGGACTCCAGGGCTGTTTGATTCTGGAACAAAGCAAGAAAAAAGACGTGTCCTGGGCATTTATCAAGTGGTGGACTTCGATGCAGACGCAACGTGACTATGGTAACGGTGTTGAACGCGTACTAGGCCCCTCCGGCAGATATACCACGGCGAATCGGGAAGCGATGAACGCTCTCCCGTGGACAGCTGCGCAAAAGCAGGTGTTGAATGCACAACTAGACTGCAGTCGCGCAGTGCCCGAGGTGCCCGGCGGATACATTATGACCCGTGGCTTGAACTATGCTTTTAGAGGCGTTGTCGTGGAAGGCAAACCCAGCCGGGATACCTTGCTGAGCTATGTTGAAACCATTAACAACGAGCTGACCAACAAGAGACTGGAATTTGGACTGCCGGTGGCAGAAAGGGAGGATAGTTGATGAGTCGCAAGGAAAAACCGAACATTCCCTTCCGCGAGCGTGTACACTACGGCTTTCGGGAAGCGCGTAAAAACTACGATTGCTACATCGCTATCGCTCCGTTTTTGCTTATATTCTTCCTGTTTACCATATTGCCTGTGCTCATTTCGATCTTTTACAGCTTTACATATTTCAATATCATTGAACCGCCGCGGTTTATCGGCATAAAAAACTATGTCGACTTACTGGTCAACGATGAAATCTTTATGACCTCGGTGAAAAACACCATTATAATTGCGTTGATAACGGGGCCGGGCGGCTACATGATTTCGTTACTGCTTGCCTGGTTCATCAATGAATTGGCACCGCTGTCGCGAGCCATTATCATCACGATATTTTATGCTCCGTCCATCGGCGGTTCGGCCTACCTGATCTGGAACCTGCTGTTTAGCTCGGATGCCTATGGATACATCAACAGTGTTCTGATGAAATTCGCACTGATTCAGCAACCTATCGCCTTCTTGCAAAACACCGACTATATGATGACGATTTTGATCATTGTTATGTTGTGGATGAGCATGGGAACGGGGTTTCTTGCATTTGTGGCCGGGTTGCAAACGATCGACAAGACCATGTATGAAGCCGGATATGTGGAGGGCATCACGAACCGGTGGCAGGAACTGTGGTTTATTACCCTGCCTGCGATGAAACCTCAATTGATGTTCGGCGCTGTAATGAGCATTACGGGTGCGTTCGGCGCAGGCACAGTTGGCGATGCACTGTTCGGATTTCCCAGTACAAGCTATGCCACGCACACCATCATGAATCACTTGAATGATTACGGCAGTATTCGGTATGAGATGGGTTATGCCTGTGCCATTGCCACGATTCTTTTTACGGTTTGCGTTTGTGCTAACAAGCTGATGCAACGCATTTTGAGTAAGGTGGGGACATAACATGACCAATGCCAAACGCCAGAGCCTAAAACAAAGATTTCGTGGCACCGCTCTTGGCAACATGATGAAACCGCGGGCAGGTCGTTCGCGGGCCGGCAATTTTGCCGTGTTGCTGTTGCTGCTGGGGGTTGCCGCTTTCATGCTGCTGCCGCTGATATACATCGTGTCCAATGCGTTTAAGCCGTTGGATGAACTGTTTGTTTTTCCGCCGCGATTCTTTGTTATTAATCCCACGTTGGATAATTTTCGCACACTGTCCACACTGTCCGAGGATGCCGTGGTTCCTATTGCCCGGTATTTTATCAACACACTCATCATTGCTGTTGCCGTGATTGTCGGGCATATCCTGTTGTGCACCTATACGGCTTATGTGTTGGAAAAGCGCACCTTCCCCGGAAGAGACCTGATATTCTCCATCGTGGTGCTTTCACTGATGTTTTCCAGCACGGTGACAGCGATTCCGCAGTACCTTATTATCAGCAGCCTCGGTTTGCTGGACACGTATCTGGCAATAATCATCCCTTATTTGGGTGGTACGCTGGGTTTATATCTTATGAAGCAGTTTATGGGAGGCATTCCGGAATCGCTGTTGGAATCGGCGCGTCTGGATGGTGCTTCCGAGCCACGCATTGTTTTTACCATTGTTACACCGCTGGTAAAACCGGCATGGCTGACGCTGATTATTCTGGACTTGCAAGCGGTATGGGGGCTGACCGCAACCGACGTCATTTTCAGCGAGGAACTCAAGCCTCTTAACTATGCCGTAGGCCAGTTGGTAAGCGGCGGTCTGGCGCGCGCCGGAGCCTCGGCTGCGCTGACACTGTTGATGATGTTGGTGCCTCTTGCCGGGTTTGTGTTCAGTCAAAGCAGAATGCTCCAGACAATGGCCAGCTCGGGTATGAAGGAGTGAGAAACACCGTGAGAAAAAACAATCGCTTTTTCATAGGACCGACACGCGTATTTCTTTGCCTGATCCTTTTATTTTCGTTCTTGTCGGTCTATCCGGCAGTCGCGAAGGAGTCATTCAACAGCTATTTATACGATTCGGAAAACAACGTCGTTTTTGCTCCGGATGCCGTGCAGTACACCATGGGGATCAATGAGCAAAAACTGGGTGTCGAGATCGGTAAAATAGTTGATATTGCGTGTGGCCCTGATGGGCTCGTGTATATATTGGACAATGAGAACGCACGTGTTTTTGTGTGTGATCAAGATGGCAACCCCCTTCGTATCATTGAAAAAT
>JAEZJA010000045.1 GCA_023415895.1 Bacillota bacterium | reverse complement strand
ATGGAGAATCCACGACTTCTGATTCTGGATGAGCCCTTTAATGCACTCGATGAAGAAACAATTGATAAAATCCGGCAGCTCATCCTGACAAAAAAAAGCAAAGATAACATTGTAATCGTGTCTTGCCATGACAACGAGGAGATCCAAAACCTGTGTGATGAAATCATCGAAATTAAGCTTGGTAAGATAACAAAAATAACAGGAATAACAGAAAGCGCATGTGATGAAACTAATGACGAAACGAAATAGAATTGTCAACTACAATGGCCAAGAAAGCTCTAACGCCACAAAGAAACCGATTTTGCATTCAGTTAGATTCATAGCAGTTGTAATAACTGTAACTATTGCTGTCTGCATTTATATTGCTATGGTTTGTCATGTGAATGCCACATATCCGCAAAACAAGAAAACAATCGCTTCTCTTGGTCAAGCTCTTGATTTTCAAGGAGCTCAACTCAGCGTCAGCGGTGCGGAGCTATTGGACGGAGATTCTTTTGTTAATAATGAAGAAATTGCAAATGCTTTGAATCTGGATGTTAGTAGAAGAAACCCAGATAATCACAAATTAGTTATTCTTAATGCTGTTGTGTCTAATCCGGGAAACACGACAATAATGCTTGACCTGACCTGTTGCCATCTTGAATCAAATGATTTTTCACTGCAGCTTTATTTTCCGCTAATGCTATATTATAATGACTGTGGTATGTATGTGGAACTGACTGCGGGCGAACAAAAATCATTGAAGCTGCCTGTGCCGCTTGAGCCGGAGTATTTCACGACATCTGCGTGGCCGAATGTTAAGAATCGAGATTATTTTCTTGTGTATTCACTTTATCCGGAAAAGAAAATGGTTGAAATCAAAATCACGGAATAGTTCTTATTGGGTCACCTATGCTTTATGAATAGAGTTATTTCATTTCCCGTAATCAAAGAAGCTGTTGCAAAACAAAAAGTTTAGCAACAGCTTCTTTGTAATATGCCTAATTCTAGACGCCATAATTCTACAATCCGAAGAAACGGAAAATCAGCGTGGAATTGTCGTCGGTGGGTTTGGCTCCCTTGCGGAACTCCTCGACAGCGGTGTTCACCGACGACAGCACGGCAGGCAGTTCATAATTCTGCCGGCTGGTGTCGTTGATCACCGCTTGCAGATATTCTTCGGAAAACACATTCCCATTGACATCCGCCGTTTCGGGCAGCGCATTGGTGAACAGGAACAGGGTATCTCCCTGCACCAGGTTGATCTCATGCTGCAGAAACCGAGTGCCCTGTTTATCCCCCAGCGGCAGGCTCTGCGGGTTGACCAGCGGTGCATATCCCTGCCCGGCATATTTGATCAGGGGGTTGGGCTGCCCCGCATTGACATAGGACAGCACGCCGTTGCGCAGATCAATAACGGCAATGATGACCGAGACTGTCAGCCCCGCCGGATTGTTATACAACAGCTGGGTATTCGTCTGTGCGGCGATTTCCGCCGGTGCATACCCCTTATGTCCGAACGTGCGAATGTTGGAAACCGCAGCGATCGTAAACAGCGTAGACTGCAGCCCTTCGCCCGAGGATTCGCCGATGGCCATGCAAAAATGATCGTCGTCCACCAGGAAAAAGTCATAAAAACTGCTTCTTCCCTGCGCCAACAGCTTATGCGTCGCGTAAACATCAAAGTCCGACCGCAGCGGAAAGGCGGGAAAGAGTGTCGGAAAACTGCATTTGTAGATCTGTTCTTCAATCTTCAGCTCCGCACGCCGGTTTTCTTCCGCCGCCGTACGCTGCATCATGTTCTCTACATAGGTTTTGACGGAGGCTGTCACCGTTCCCACCGCTCCTGTCAATTGGCCAATCTCGCCATGAACAGAAGATGCCTCACAGGGTCGCAGCTCGGTTGGGGACGGAAGCTGCCGCATCTGCTCGGAAAAGCGATCCAGATTCTGTGCCGCGTTGGTCACGGGAACTTCAAATTTTCGCCGCGCCGTGCGATAAGCGACCAACAGCACAAGAAGCATGGAAACCAACACCACCATACCGGCCGTCAGCGAATAGTTCCACAGCAGTGAACGCACGGGCGTCGAAGGGAAGGTCATCAGCAGAATACACAGACCCTTCCCATTGGCGTCCGTAACGGGCAGATAGGCTGTCAGGACAGGATCGGCAACGGAATAGTCGAGATAGTGCGTTGCGCGCTTATCCCCACTGCGGTACAGCGCCATCCACAGATCCTTGAGGATTGCCGGCGTATAGCGACTGGTGCAATCCTGCCCATAGGCCATCAGATCGCCCCTGGACAGCTCGGCAATGGTATAGGCGTTGACCAGACAGCTGATCTTGGCGCTGTTGCCCTCATTGGGGAAAAAGAGCAGCGAGGCACTGTCCAGGCCGCGGGTATTGCGCACCTCATTCATATACGTTTGCAGCGTACGACCGGTATCCCCGTCTTGGGGCTGTGCGAGTACCTTCTGCACAGCCTCGGACGAAATCGTTCTGGCCGTGATCTGTATAATCGAATTGGCATCGCTTTTCACTGCATTCACTGCATGGGAATAGCAGATGAAAAAACCGGTGCCCGAAAGCACCAACCCGATCAGCGCTGTCACCAGCACACAGGTAAAAACAATGCGCGCCGTCAATCGTTTAAATTGTTTTTGAGGCATAGTCATCACCACCGAATTCCTTATTTTTACCACACAACGATGCAGTCTCGGCCCTCGTAGCCCTCTTCGTGATTGATGCATTTATCACAAAGCAGCAAATATTCCTTGGCCGCTCTGTCGTTGCGGTCGGCCTTCAACGTTTCCACGAACTGAAGCCGCGCTTCGTAGTAATCCTTTTGAATAAAGAGGCGCACGCCGTTTTCAAAGTTCATTTTGGTTTTGCGTTTTTTGTTGCGGGTGTCCAGCGTATCGGCATCGTATACATCGTACAAATCCTCATAAGCGCTCATCTGATTGACGTAGATCTTGCCCAGATACCGGCTGTTAAAGCGCTGATCGAAATTGTCGAGGAGCGCAACATAGCTGCCTGTCACGAGCAGCTTGGAGTAGTGCTTGCGCGCAATGGATTGTATGTATTTGGAAAGCTCCATATATTCGGAAACATTCAGCGATGCATAGCTCTTGCCCACACCGACCACGCCGACCATCACAAAGCCGTAACAGATGCCCACGGCAAATTCCTTGAAATCATAGTATCCCAGCCGTGCCTTGGACATCGTCTGGCACATGGAAATAGCCCCCTGCAGCGCACTCGGGTAATCCGAGCTGTAGATCGCGTCGATACCGGCTTCAAAGATTTTATCGACCTCGCCGCCCGTCTCTTCCACAATCGGGATAATTTTGGATACGACATGATTAATATAGCGAAACACATCGGTGGCCGACAGCTCGAGTATCGTATCGGCGAAATCCGAAACATGCGCGTTAACAATAGCCGCGTTGATGCTCTTTTGCTCATTGAGCAATTCGCGCGCTGCCGCTTGTCGGTAAGCCGCGTCTGCTTCGTTTGACCTCACAGCCGGAGCAGGAATATTGCCCGCTCCCCTGTGTCGTCCTGTCAGATTTTGTAGTAAGCGCATAGCCATATCCCCTTCTATCCAGATTGGTTGCGTGCAAATGCTACGGCACCTGAATATTGGTGGTGCCCGGATTGGTGATCTGGATCACGCCGCCCCAGTTGCACATGCATTTACTGCTGTTATTGAGCGCCGGTTTGTTGGCGATCATGACCGTCGGTGAACCGGGCGCCCAGGGGGCCGCAATCACCGGCATGCAGGGCATGGGTGTCAGCACTCCCAGTGCTGCCGCCGTAGCCGCCGCTACCTGTGGATTGGCCATCGATGTACACATGCCGAAGGGCATGATGTTCGTCATCGGCACATTGTCCATAATCGTTGCAATCGGCATGGAGCTGATCACCTTATTGGCCGGCAGAACATTGAGCGTGGAGGGGGCCATTCCGAAGCTGCACATCATCATGGCGCCGCCGCAAACACAAAAACCCATTACCCTTCATCTCCCTGTTGTCATCAGCAACTCTGGTCTGGCCCGCATTGTTCTCAGCGCCCGCTCGTCAGATCCAGACGATTGACCTTATTGGCCTCAAGTTCACACTTTTTGCACACGGTCTGTGTCCCCGCCGCTTTACAGATAAACTCATTTTTTTCCTTGTACATCTTTTTGACCGGAAGGAAAAACCGTCCGGTCTGATCGGCCGTGGTTTCATAAACCGCATACAAGCTGGTGCCAATCTTTTTGTAGCTGTTCCTGAGCGGCTCAGCCAAGCTGTATTGCAGCTTCTCCCCATCCCGTAGCGAGGCCACGCGGAAATAGTCGCCCTTTTCGCCGTCGGCGGTGATAAACAGCAGCCGTCCTTCCATTTCCACATCAGGGGTGTGGTAGATGGAGATCGTATCCTCCCCTGCCTTGGTATCGAACAACAGCTTGTACGCCCCAGCCTTATCCGTAGAATATAGCGTGATGTCGCTGTGCGGCTCGGCCATTCCCTCCACGCAGGAGGTTCCTTCCGGAATGGGATAGCTGCGGTTGGGAAGCATGCGGATTTTGATAAACTTGTAGCCCTCGGCATCGTCCGACAAACGGCATTCGGTATTTAGGGAGTGATACAACCCGCCCTCGGCGTGAACAACCAACTCGCCGCTGCGCAGGTTGGTAAACACGAAATACCCCTCCGGCTTTTTGATGGGCAGTGACGCGCCCTGAATATAGACGCGCACATTGCTGCCGGTGATCGGTTTATTGGTGAAATCATCAATGGCCACCACGACCAGCGAAACGGTTTTGGAGAAGCCTTCCCTGCCCGCCATCACATACTCCATAATTATGGCCATTCCTTTCCGCCGAGCCGCAAACTTTGTGGCGGTTTCGGCTTGCCGTTTGAAAGATTTATCTTTCAAACCTTACTCTCCTCCGTCGGGTACAGGCGGGATCATTCCTGCTGCGTATTCTCTTGAAAATCAAACGCGGCCTGCACCACACGCGCGACCGGTTTGGACTTCTCGGATTCGACTTCCACCGGATAGACCTTGTAAAACAAGGAAAACTTATAAGGCACGTTGGGTACGTTCCACAGCTTCATCTTTTCATCCGTGGTCAGCTTCTGCAGTTCGATTTTGGGTTTATAGTCAGCGTTCCCCGCCGCTTCGCCGAGCATCTCCGGCCCAAGAATGGCGTTGTCGCGAAAGACCTGCAGCACCTTGCCCAAAAGCTTAGCCTCCTCCGCCGAACGGAACTTGATATCACTGGAGGAATAGGCCGTTATCATATAATAGAGATTATAATAAGCCGGAGGGTATTTCATCTTCTTGAGGCCGTCCGATACCATCCCGCCCGTAATAATGTCTTCGTTTTCCTCAATATTGTACAGGTTGATGCCGAGCACGATATCGCCCTTGTCGCTCGGATGGCATAACCCGATGCTTTCGGTGTTGACGATAAGCTTGGGAACCATATTTTGACGAAGAATATCCACCATGGCACTTCCGATATCGGCAATGATAGAAAAACCGGCCATTGTCTTCTCTTCCTTTCTGGTTGACCTTAGGGATGGGTGCTGTCGGTGATCGTCGTTGTACTCGTCCCCGAGGGTACTGTCTGTGTCCCATCCGGCGCGGTAGTCGTGGTGGCCGGCGCCCCCGTCGTGGCCGTGGGGTCTGCCTTTTTGAGCACACCGCCTACAAACACACCCGAGGCCGCGACAGCACAAGTCTCCTGATCATACAGCACGCCGATGCCGTTATACACGCCGAGTGAAAATTCCCCCTGATACAGCAGCTGTCCGTTATTGTAAAGCTTGCCTGAGCCGTCGTATTTGCCCAGCCGGAAGGTGCCGTCATATACCAGCAGCTGCGTTTGTCCGTCGTATTGCTTGCCGCTGCCCTCGTACAGACCGTTGTAAAAGTTGCCGTCATAAATCAGGTGCTGCGTCGCTTCATCAAAAAGCTTGCCTGTACCCCCATACTGTCCCGCCGCAAAGGTGCCGTCATACACCAGCAAGCCGTTGCGGTAAAGCTTGCCGCTGCCCTCGTACAGACCGCCCACAAATCCGCCGTCATAGGCCAGCAGCTTGTGGTCGTACAGCTTGCCCGTGCCGCTGTATACACCCGCCGCAAAGGTGCCCTCGTACTTGAGCTCCCCTGCTGCATCGTAGAGCTTGCCCGCTCCGTCGTACAAACCGTTGACAAAGTTGCCCTCATACACCGGTACACCGTTGGCGTCAACGATTTTGCCAACGCCCTCGTATTTTCCGTTGCTCATCTCGCCCGTGAAGGTGACATTGGCCTTCTCGTCAAGCACCGAAACCTGCCCGCTGACGTTCACGCCATCCACAAAGTCGCCCGAACAAAGAACCGTTCCGTCAGACCGGAACATCTGCCCCGTGCCCGTCAGCTTCCCGTTGGTGAAGGTGCCTGTATAATACACGTGTCCGTCCTTGTACAGCGACCCGCTGCCATTGTAGGACCCGTCGGTAAAATCTCCTTGATATAGCTCGCTGCCGTCTTCGTTGAAAAGCGTGCCGCGACCCTCGTACTTGCCGTTGACAAAGGCACCGACATACTGTTCCTTCCCACTCGGGAAATAGGCCTTTCCCTGTCCGTTGTAGGAGCCCGCTATAAATTTTCCGGCATACACCAGATGCCCATCCGTATCATACAACTCACCAAAGCCGTCGTATTGATTCATCAGAAAATTGCCCTTATAGCGCAGCCCGATCCCCGGATAATACAGTTCGCCGTAGCCGTCGTACATCTCCATGGCAAAATTGCCCGCATAGACAAGATTGCCGTCATAATCGTACAACTTGCCGTCCCCGTTGATACGACCTTCCTCGAGGCGGCCTGCAAACAAAAGCACCCTATCCTTTTCGTTGCTGATCAGCCTGACCTTACCGGTATAGGTCTTAACGGTGGCCGAATTCACCGGCATGGTTTTGGTCAGAAA
>JAEZJA010000013.1 GCA_023415895.1 Bacillota bacterium | reverse complement strand
TGATGCCAAATGGACGGGCACTTACAACTACGCGCAAGCGTTTCAAGACCCGACCTTTTTTCATGCGTTTTGGTATACCGCAATCTTTGCCGTTGCCTCGCTGGTGGCAATCAATTTGATAGCGTTTGGTGTTGCGTACGGTTTGACCCGAGGTATACGCGGCTCCAATTTCTTCCGCACAATATTTTTTATGCCCAACCTAATCGGCGGCATTGTTCTGGGGTATATTTGGCAGCTCATTATCGATGGTGTACTCAGCCGGTACGGTTCGTCTCTGGCGACCAATGGAACGGCGGGCTTTTGGGGACTGCTGATCCTGCTGTGCTGGCAGCAGGTGGGGTATATGATGATTATCTATATTGCGGGTTTGCAATCGGTGCCCGAGGAGCTGTCCGAGGCGGCCCGCATCGATGGTGCGAACCGGTCGCAGGTACTGTTCAACGTGACCATTCCCATGGTGATGCCCTCGATTACGATCTGCACCTTTCTAACATTGACCAACGGCTTCAAGCTGTTTGACCAGAACCTTGCCCTGACAGGCGGCAACCCCGTGACAATATTGGAAAGCGGAACACAACTCAGACAAACAGAGATGCTCGCACTGAACATCTACAACACCTTCTACCAGAACGCCAACACCCGCGGGGTAGGTCAGGCAAAGGCCGTAGTGTTCTTTATTCTGGTGGCCGGACTGGCGCTGGTGCAGCTGCGTATGACCCGAAAAAGAGAGGTGCAGCAGTAATGACACAAGCCAAGACAAAACCCAGTGCCGGTCAGGCGATCCTGACGGTGCTGTTCACGTTGATCTCTGTGGTCTATGTGTTGCCCATGGCAGTTGTATTGATGAACTCTTTCAAGTATAATCAATACGTATTCACGCTCCCTTTTCAATTTCCCACAGCGGAAACCTATTCCCGGTGGGAGAACTATATCACCGGCATGACGTACGGCAGTTATCCCTTTTATAAATCTGTGCTGTACAGTTTGGTGATCACCATTTTGTCCACCGCGCTGATCCTGCTTTGCACCTCCATGTGTGCATGGTATCTTGCACGTGTCGATAGCAAGGTGTGCAGAGGGATTTATTATCTGTGCGTGTTCTCCATGGTTGTACCCTTTCAGATGGTCATGTTTACGCTGTCCAAAACGGCAGACACGCTCCATCTCAATACCCCCTGGGGCATCTCCATCATCTATCTGGGCTTTGGCGCGGGGCTAGCAGTGTTCATGTTTGTAGGCTTTGTCAAATCCATCCCTCTGGAGATTGAGGAAGCGGCCAATATGGACGGCTGCGGACCGATTCGCACCTTTTTCCAGGTCGTTATCCCCATTATGAAGCCGACGCTCATTTCGGTGGGTATCCTGGAAATCATGTGGATATGGAACGATTACCTGCTCCCGTATCTGGTGCTTGACCGCAATGAATATCGCACCATTCCCATTCATATTCAGTATTTGAGAGGAAGCTATGGATCCGTGGATATGGGAGCGATTATGGCGCTCATCGTTATGGCGATCATCCCCATCATCATATTCTATGGCATCTGTCAGAAATACATCATCAAGGGTGTAATGGCAGGTGCGGTGAAAGGTTAGGACGGCAACATGCGTGAAAGCGGCATTCTTCTTCCAATTTTTTCTCTTGCGTCTCCCTATGGTATCGGGACATTCGGCCATGAGGCCTATGCGTTTGTGGATTTTTTGCGCAAAGCGGGGCAGACCTACTGGCAGATTCTGCCCGTCAGTCCCACCAGCTACGGTGATTCGCCATATCAGTCCTTTTCCGCCTATGCCGGAAACCCGTTTTTTATCGACCTGGATCTACTGCGTGAAGAGGGGCTACTGCGGCAGGAGGATTATGCAGGACTAAACTGGGGAAGTAATACCGATCGTGTGGATTATAACCTGCTGTATGCCAACCGGTACACCGTGCTTCAAAAGGCCTTTGAAGCTTTTGAAAGAGCACAGCCGGACGATTATGTGGCCTTTTGCATGGAACAAGCCGGCTGGCTGGAAGATTATGCGCTGTACATGGCGCTAAAGCAGGCAAACGGCGGTGCCTCCTGGCAAGAGTGGGAGCAGCCGCTGCGCCTGCGCAATCCGCAGGCATTGCAGCATGCGTGTCAGCAGCTTGAATGCCCCATCCGCTTTCAAAAGGCCCTGCAATATTGGTTTTCACGCCAGTGGAAAAACCTCAAAACGTATGCCAACTCTCAGGGTATCCGGTTCATCGGAGATATTCCCATTTATGTCGCCGGGGATAGCGCCGATGTATGGTCTGATCCTACCCAGTTTGCTCTGGATGAGGAATGCCGTCCCATTGAGGTGGCCGGCTGCCCGCCCGACGCCTTTTCGGCTGACGGGCAGCTGTGGGGCAACCCCCTGTATAACTGGCAGGCCATGAAGCAGGACGGTTACGGGTGGTGGATTCGACGTATTGCCTATGCCGTGCAGTTGTATGATGTGGTGCGTATTGACCATTTTCGCGGCTTTGAGTCCTACTTCAGCATCCCGGCGAGCGACGACACGGCACGCAACGGCCACTGGAACAAAGGGCCGGGTATGGATCTCTTCCGTTCGATCGAAAAGAAACTTGGGAAACTGCCGATTATTGCCGAGGATTTGGGCTTTTTAACGCCCGATGTGCGGCAGATGCTCAAGGATTCGGGGTTCCCCGGAATGAAGGTTCTGCAGTTTGCTTTTGATTCTCGCGAGGAAAGTGATTATCTTCCGCATAATTATGATCACCACTGCGTGGTCTATACCGGTACGCACGACAACGATACCATAATGGGCTGGGTCAAGACGGCTCCGCCCGAAGACGTGGCCTATGCCCGCCGCTACCTTCGCATAAGCGAGCATGAAAGCTTCAACTGGGGCATGATGCAGGCGGCTATGGCCACCACAGCAGACTTGTGCGTACTACAGATGCAGGATCTGATGGGGCTGGGTAGCGAAGCGCGGATGAACATTCCCTCCACTTCGCAGGGCAACTGGCAGTGGCGGCTGACGCCCGGCTGTGCCAACGACTGGCTGGCGGGTATTGTTGCAGAAATGACACAGACCTATTGCCGGGAAAATGCGGCGCTGAGCAAGGAGAAAGCGAAGGAATAAAAGAGTAGCAGGGCGGGGGCTTGCTCCCGCCGCTTATTTCAGTATGCAGGCTGCGTTGTTTACGTTGCGGGAGCAACACCTCATCCGACTTCCCCCCCTCGAGGGGAAGGCTTTTGCCTTTATCATACTCACCGAAGATATTATGAAGTGCCCGTCTTCAACCGAAGATGGGCATGACTGATAACAAAACCAAAAGGCTTCCCCCTTGGGGGAAGCTGTCGCCGAAGGCGACTGATGAGGGGTTGAAGTTAGTAGGGCGGGGGCTTGCTCCCGCCGTTTATCTCAGGATGCAGGCTGCTTCATTTACGTTGCGGGAACAACACCTCATCCGACTTCCACCTCGAGGGGAAGGCTTTTGCCTTTTGTACGCTCCCGATAGGCTGATGAGGGGTTGAAGTTAGTAGGGCGGGGGCTTGCTCCCACCGTTTATCTCAGGATGCAGGCTGTGTCATTTACATTGCGGGTGCAACACCTCATCCGACTTCCACCTCAGGGGGAAGGCTTTTGCCTTTTACAATTTCGGAAGATAGTGAAAGCACCCGCCTTCTGACAAAGACGGGTGCTTTCAACGATTATAATAAAGAAATCAATACCAGCCGATATCCTGTCCCTTGCTGACCATTTCTTCCACAGCAATGTCGTTATGACAGTCGAGCGCCGTACGGCGGTTGCGGGGCGCGGCCCAATAAACCGCGTTGGTGATAATCTTTTGCACATAGGGATTGTGGTAGGAGGGATTGGTTTCATGGCCGGGCTGGAAATAGAAAACCTTGCCCAGCCCGCGGCTCCAGCAGCAGCCTGATCGGAAAACCTCACCGCTGCGGAACCAGCCGGTAAAGACCAGCTCGTCCGGCTGAGGAATATCAAAGAACTCTCCGTACATTTCCTCCGCCGACAGTTCGAAGCAGGGAGGGATGCCCTCCGCAATCGGGTGACCGGGATTGACACACCAGACGCGCTCATACTCGCCGTCGCGCCAGCGCAGAGAGCAGCTCGTGCCCATCAGGCGCGTGAAGGGCTTGGAATAATGGGCGGAGTGTAGGACGATGAGCCCCATGCCCTTGAGCACATGCTCCTGAACCTTCTGCGCAAGCTCGTCCGGAACCTTGTCGTGTGCCATATGCCCCCACCAGAGCAGCACATCGGTGTTGTCCAGCACACTGTCGGGCAGACCGCAGTCGGGCTCATCCAACGTAGCTGTATGTATCTCCAGGTCATCATACTGGCTGAGGAAGGCGGCGAGCGTACCGTGAATGCCCTGGGGATGCATAGCTTTTGCTTCGGGCATTTCTCTTTCATGTATATTCTCATTCCAAATGGTAACACGAATCATGAAATTTCATCCTTTCTGGCTGCCCTCAGACATTGCAGGCAACAACCGTACGGGTACGGTCGGATTCAAAGGCGGCTTCCATGACCTTCATCACGCGCATAGCCTCCTCGGGCTTGACGCGCAGCGCGGCAGTGCCGTCCAAAACATCGGCCAGGTTGCGGTAATAGATATCATAGTCGCTGAAATAGCTGCTGCCGTCCAAGGCAATCTCCTCAATTGTATCCTTGGCACGGGGAGCCATCGTTTTGGTGGGACCAGCTTTGGTATAAACGATTTCTTCCTCCCAACGCACCTCGTGCTCTTTGGCGCGCACAATTTTACCGTTGCAGTCCCAGTTGGGGATGATCAGGGAACCGCGGTCGCCGCACACATACCAGCGGGGCGCTTCGATATAGTGACTTGTACCGACCTCAATCAAAGCGGTCGGGCCGTCTTCAAAATGCATAATGAGGCGGAAGCCGTCATCACATTCCTTGTAGGCGACATGATACATATCGCAGGTTACGGTCGTGACCTTGCGCGGAATCATGGTCATCAGCTGGTCGATCAGATGAACGCCCCAGTCGAGCATCATGCCGCCGCCCGCGACAGCGTATTGACGCCATCCCTCGGGAATGCCGCGCGAGCCTGTGACGCGCGACTCAATCTGAAACACGTTGCCGAGCAGGCCTTTTTCCACGGCTTCTCTCATTTCAAGAAAATCCGCGTCGGCACGGCGGTTCTGATGAATGGTGAACACGCTGCCGGTTTCTTTGGCAACGTCCATAATGGTTTGCAGCTCCTGGCTGGACATCGTGACCGGCTTCTCGCAGACCACCATTTTTCCGGCTCTGAGCGCTTGGCAGGCAAGGGGCATGTGAAAATTATTGGGGGTAGCAATCAGAACGATGTCCACAAGCGGATCGGCCAAAAGCTCCTCAAACGAGGCGTAGCCCTTGGGAATCCCCTCCGAAACGGCCAGCTTGATACGTTCGGGGTTGATATCGTACACGCCGCAAAACCCGATGCGATCGGTTTTGCGGATGCCGTTTACGTGCCAATGGCCCATTCCGCCGTATCCACAGACGGCCACCTGATATTGCTTCAAATGAATCATGCCTTTCTATGCGGATTAATCGAAAGATATTAACCGGATTACGACCACCACATGGCGGCGGGATCTTCATAAATGAAGATTTCTTTAAGGAAGGAGACAGCCTTTTCCAGACCCTCGCGCGGCGACATCAGGCCGTCCTCGTGCTCGATGCTGACAGCACCGTCGTAGCCGATCAGGCGGAGTGTGGAGATCATGTCCTTCCACAGCTTGACATCCGAGCCATAACCGATGGTGCGGAAAATCCAGCTGCGCTCGGACAGGTTGACGAAGGACTGGGTGTCCAGTACGCCGTTTTTCGCCGTGTTATACCGATCCACATAGGTATCCTTGGCATGAAAATGATACACAGCACTCTTGAGTTCACGCAGTGCGGCAACCGGATCCATCCCCTGCCAGATCAGATGGCTGGGGTCGAAATTGGCGCCGATAATGTCGCCGACAGCGGCACGCAGGCGCAGCAGGGTGCGGGGATTGTAGACGCAGAAACCGGGGTGCATTTCAAAGGCGATTTTCTTGACGCCATAGCATTCGGCGATTTCCGCGGCCTTCTTCCAATACGGAATCAGCACCTCGTTCCATTGCCACTCGAGTATTTCGCCGAAATCGCCCGGCCAGGCGCAGGTAACCCAGTTGGGGTATTGGGACTGGGCACAATCGCCCGGGCAGCCCGAAAAGGTGACAACCGTCTCCACGCCGAGCTTTTGAGCCAGCTTGCAGGTATCCACAAAAACCTGATGGAATCCGTCAGCGATCTCCTTGTTGGGATGGACAGGGTTGCCATGGCAGGAGAGGGCGCTGATGGTGAGGTTGTTCTTTTTCATCATCGCCTGAAACTCGGCCAGCTTGGCATCGTCGTTGAGATAGACCGAGGGCTTGAGGTGGTTTTCGTTGGTGTAGCCGCCTGTTCCAATCTCGACCTGCTGAACACCGAGAGAGCTCAGATAGGCAAACGCTTCATCGGCGGGCATGGCCTGAAGGGGAACCGTCAATACGCTCAGTTTCATTGGTTATCCTCCTATTCCCGTATCCGTATTACAACTTTTACCGGGATTTCTCAAGTTCATTATAAAACTATTTGAGGAATAATCAGCAACTATCTTCATCGGTTTGCTAAACTATTTTTCGACAGTCATATCGCTGCTGCGGTAGGAAGCCGGCGTGCGCCCCGTTACTTTCCGAAACGCCTTGTAAAAATTGGTGCTGTTGTTAAACCCGCAGGCCATAGCAATCGAGGTCAGATTCATGGGGGTGGTACGGATAAGCTCGATGGCACGCTGCACGCGTTTGTGAACAATGTATTCTACGGGTGAAACACCGTTGAATTGCTTGAACAGAGTGGAAAAATAGGCGGGGCTGATATGTACGATGGAGGCAAGCTCGGATAGGCGAAGCTCACTGTCCAGATGAGCATTAATGTACTGCAACACGGCGTTGAGCTGCATTATGTCGCTTTCGGGAAGAGGTTTGGTCGCTTTTTTGCTGTCAATATAATTGTAATTGCGCGTGACCTCAGCGAAGATGGTTTGCAGTTTGATTTTGATCATCAACTCATAGCACAGCTGTTCGTTGGTGATCTCTTGGCGGATATCCTGTATCAGTTCATAAATCTTAGGGGTGGCGGGGTTATTCCGGTCGAGAACATGGGAGAAATGAGGCCCCCGTTCAAAAAAGATCAGCAGAAAGTTGTAATCCAGATCGTTGGACAGGGAATTCCAGATAAAGGAGGGGTCAAAATGGATAACCAGGTGCTCGATAGAGCTTCCTTCCGGGATGATCAGTCCGTGTTTTTCGGTATTGTTGAGGATGATAATATCGCGCGGCTGAAGGTCATAAAAGCGATCGCCGATATGATATTGTCCCCTGCCCGCCTGCACGCAGGAAATCTCGAGCTGATGGTGGGAATGCAGCTGAGCTACATGAGGGCCCAGCTCGTGCAGGCTGAAAAGTAACAGATCACGGCCATTTTTATCCCGTAAACATTTATCTGTCATACAAATCCCTCCGCGGATAAGATCAAACGGTGATGCGAGGTGGGGACAAGGCGTGTGCATACCATATTTATCCTTAGTATATTGTATCCTTGGCGAAGTGTCAAACCAAAGTCGGCAATTTGTTGCCGAAAAAGAGAGAAATAGAGATAAAGAGCCAGAAAAAAACGCTGCCTGCGGGAAATCCTATCCGCAGGGCAGCGCTTTGTTTATCCGGTATCAGTATTTTGTCAATGCGGAATCGGGCAGGCTGCGGTGCCGTACATGACGATGCCGCGCTCGGCGTCCATGGTAACAGTGGTGCCGCTCTTGAGAATCTGGATGGCGTTTTCCGCACCCACAATGACGGGTTTGTCCAACGCCATGCCCACGATGGCGGCATGGCTGTTCAGACCGGGGGCCTCGGTGATAATACCCGCCGCTTCTTTGAGCAAATGCAGGATACGGTTGCTCGTCTGGGGAATCACCAGAATGTCTCCCGTACGGAAGTACTGGGTGGCTTCCTCCTCATTGGCGGCCACACAGAGGTTGCCGCACACCGTGTAGCCTGTCGCGCCCTTGCCTTGAACCAGAATATTGCCCACAAGATGAACCTTGAGCAGGTTGGTGGTGCCCGAAATGCCCAGCGGCGCACCTGCCGTGATCACGACGAGATCCCCGCTGCCAATCAGGTTTTCCTCCACCGCTCTGTTAACGGCGTGCTCGAACAGGTCGTCAACGTTGCCCTTCTCTTCGGCCAGGACAGGAATGACGCCCCAGGACAGCATCATCTGGCGCTGCGTGACGGGACTTGGCGTACAGCAGATGATGGGGCAGGCGGGACGGTATTTGGAGATCATGCGGGCGGTCGCGCCCGACTGCGTGACAGTCAGGATGGCGGCGGCTCCCAAATCGTGAGCGGTTGTCACGGTGGCGTGGGAGATGGCGTTGGTTACATTGGGCATCTCGTTGACATCCCGGACGGAAAAGCGCTTTTTATAATTGATGTCCTGCTCCGTACGGCAGGCAATGCGCGCCATGGTGCGCACGGCTTCCACAGGATAGGCACCAGCGGCTGTTTCTCCCGACAGCATGATGGCGCTCGTGCCGTCATAGATGGCATTGGCCACGTCGGTCGTCTCAGCGCGGGTGGGGCGGGGATTCTTCATCATGGAGTCCAGCATCTGCGTTGCCGTGATCACCTGCAGGCCGGCGTTGTAGCCTTTGTGGATGAGTTTTTTCTGAATGCTCGGAATTTCCTCCAGAGCAATCTCCACGCCCATATCGCCGCGGGCGACCATAATGCCGTCCGAAACCTTGATGATCTCGTCGATATTGTCCACGCCTTCGCCATTTTCAATTTTGGCAATGATGCGGATGCTGTGATTGTTGTTTTTCTCCAGCTCCTGGCGAATCTGCAGCACATCGTCAGCACGGCGGGTGAACGAAGCGGCAATAAAATCCGCTTCGTTCTCGCAGGCAAAGGCAATGTCCGAACGATCGCGCTCGCTCATAAAAGGCATGGACAGCTGGGTGTTGG
>JAEZJA010000022.1 GCA_023415895.1 Bacillota bacterium | reverse complement strand
GGGCTGCGTACGCGCGCGGCGGATACCGGCAAAGAAGTGGAATCGCTGATGGCCCGCCGCAGCGAGGGCGAGCAAAAACAAACCGCTCTGCGCCAGCAGTCGCGTGAAAAGAGCGAGGAGCGCGAGAAGGCGGGACGCGAGGTCGTGCGGCTGGAGGAAAAGGTCGCTGCCGTGGAAAAGGAAGCGGACGACGTGGTGCGCCGCCTGTTTGAGGAATATGAACTTACGCGTATGGAGGCCGAGGCCATTGCCAAGCCGATTGAGAATCCGGCGGCTGCCACCCGCCGCCTCAACGAGCTCAAGTCGCGTATCCGCGCGCTGGGTTCGGTCAATGTGGATGCCATTGAGGAATACAAGGAGGTCAGCGAGCGCTACGAATTCCTGTCGGCGCAGGTGCGGGATGTGGAAGTGTCACGCGATGAGCTGCGCAAGCTGATCAATGAGCTGACCGTCCAGATGCGGGATATTTTCCTGGAGCGCTTCCATCAGATCAACGGCCATTTCGGCGTGGTCTTTTCTGAGCTGTTCGGCGGAGGCAAGGCCGATCTCAAGCTGACCGATCCCGACGATGTGCTTAATTCCGGCATTGAAATGCATGTTCAGCCACCCGGAAAGGTGATTTTGAACCTTGATGTGCTGTCGGGCGGTGAAAAGGCGCTTGTCGCCATCGCCCTGTTCTTTGCCATTCTCAAGGTCAGTCCTTCCCCCTTCTGCGTACTTGACGAGATCGAAGCCGCGCTGGACGATGTCAACGTCGACCGCTACGCCTCTTATCTGCGGCGCATGTCGGACAACACGCAGTTCATTGTCATCACCCACCGCCGCGGCACGATGGAGGAAGCGGACGTGCTTTACGGCGTGACGATGCAGGAGCAGGGCGTGTCCAAGCTGCTCGAGCTGCGCGCAACCGAAGTAGAGGCAAAATTGGGTATTTCGGGCGAGAAGCTGTAGCATCTGTCGCGGCATAACGGATAAAAACACCATCGGGTTCCGGTTTTTTGATAGCCGGATTCTCATACTAACAAGAGAAAGAAGGGATATGCGGTATGGGCTTTTTCGGTAAGATCGGAGAGGGGCTAAAAAAGACCCGGGATTCCATCATGGGCTCGGTCAATTCCATGCTCCGCTCCTTTACGCATATTGATGAGGAGCTGTTCGAGGAGCTGGAGGAAATCCTGATTATGGGCGATTCCGGCGCGCCGACCGCCGCGCATATCTGCGAGGAGCTGCGCAAAAAGGTCAAGGAGCGCGGGGAGACCGACCCCCACAAGATCAAGGGACTGCTCGCCGAAACGGTGGCCGAAATGCTGCGCGGTGGGCAGGAAATGCACCTGACCACCAAGCCGTCGATTATTCTGGTCATTGGCGTCAACGGCGTGGGCAAGACCACCACGATCGGCAAGCTTGCGGCCCGCTACAAGGCCGAGGGCAAGAAGGTCATCCTAGGTGCCGCCGACACCTTCCGCGCCGCGGCGATCGAGCAGCTCGTTATCTGGGCTGAGCGTGCGGGTGTGGACATTATCCAGCACGCTCAAAACGCCGATCCCGCTGCGGTGGTATTCGATACCATTGCCGCCGCCAAGGCACGCCATGCCGATCTGATCATCTGCGACACGGCGGGACGCCTTCACAATAAGAAGAATTTGATGGATGAGCTATCCAAAATCAGCCGCGTGATCGAACGCGAGCTGCCCGAGGCCGATAAGGAAATTCTGCTGGTGCTGGATGCGACAACGGGACAAAACGCCGTCAATCAGGCACGTGAATTTAAAAACGCGGCCGGAATCACCGGAATCGTGCTGACCAAGCTGGACGGCACGGCGCGGGGCGGTGTGGTGCTGGCCATCCGGGAGGATTTGCAGGTGCCGGTCAAGTTTGTGGGCTTAGGCGAGGGCATTGATGATCTGCAGCCCTTTGATCCCGACGACTTTGCTGCCGGACTGTTCGGCGAATAAACGGAGGTGCTTTCATGCGCATTCTTGTGGCGACACACAACCATAAAAAGCTGGAGGAGCTCTCCCGCATTCTCAAGCCGCTTGGCATTGAGGCCGTGACCGATACTGAGGCGGGCTTGACGCTCGACGAGGTGGAGGAGACGGGGACAACCTTTGAGGAGAACGCCAAAATTAAGGCGGCGGCTGCCTCGAGCCAGTCGGGACTGCCCGCGGTTGCGGACGATTCGGGGCTGGAGGTGGATGCGCTGGGCGGCGCGCCGGGCGTGTATTCCGCT
The DNA here is from genome assembly GCA_023415895.1 of Bacillota bacterium. GTDB lineage: Bacteria > Bacillota > Clostridia > Oscillospirales > Acutalibacteraceae > Avimonas. The sequence goes on along the minus strand of JAEZJA010000022.1, from coordinate 10,157 downwards.
CGTTATGCGGGCGAGAACGCGACGGATGCTGACCGCAACCAAAAACTGCTGGCGGAACTGGCCGATGTGCCCGAGCAGCAACGCACCGCGCGTTTTGTTTCGGCCATCTGCTGCGTGTTTCCGAATGGCGATTGTGTGACGGCGCGGGGCGAATGCCCGGGACGCATCGGCTACCAGCCTCAGGGCAGCGGCGGCTTCGGTTATGATCCGCTCTTCGTGGTGGATGGCGGCAGCACCTTTGCCGAACTGTCGGCAGGGGACAAGGATGCCATCAGCCATCGCGGCAAGGCGCTGCGCGTGTTTGCCGAGCGGCTGCAGGAGTATCTTTCGAGTCATTAGACTCGAGTTATAAGGCGATAGAAAAGTCAAAGTAATTTATCAGAGAAGGATGAAACAATTTGTTAACGAGTAAACAGCGCGCTTATCTGCGTTCAATGGCCAACACCATTGAGCCGATTGTCCATATGGGTAAGGGAGAGCTCACAGACGCCATCCTAAAACAAGCGGACGATGCCCTGACGGCACGGGAGATCATCAAGGGCAAGGTGCTTGAGACCGCTCCCCTGACCTCTCGCGAGGCCGCCGAGCAGATTTCCGCTGCCGTGGGAGCGGAGGTCGTGCAGGTCATCGGCCGTACCTTTGTGCTTTATCGCCGCAATCCTAAGCAGCCCAAAATTGAGCTTCCACGCGACAAAAAGGCGGCGCTGTAAGCCGCTGGGATAAGGTGTTATCCCGCGCAAGCCTTGCAGTCACCACCTCATCAGTCGCTTTCGGCGACAGCTTCCCCTCAAGGGGAAGCCTTTTGCTTACCGAAGTAGTTTCAGGCTTTGTCATTTTTGCGCTCTTATTAACAGCGCGCTTTCCGATTAATAAAGGATTGGTCATCAATATGAAAATTGCATTGTTCGGCGGGTCGTTCGACCCCATCCATGAAGGACATCGGCATTTGGCACACGCCTTTGCCGTTCGTTTGCAGCTGGACAGGATCATCCTGATGCCGACGTATGTTCCGCCCCATAAGCTCCGGGCGGATATGGCGCCCTGTGCTGACAGGCTGGAAATGTGCCGCCTGGCTGTCGCGGATGATCCGCTGTTTACCGTGTCCGATTTGGAGATTCGTCGAGGCGGGGCCAGCTTCACCGTGGACACCCTGAATGAGCTGCAAACGGAAAACCCCGACGCGCAGTGGTATCTGATCACGGGCGCGGATATGTTTCTCACCTTCGGCACCTGGAACCGGTTTGAGGAGATCGCCCGCATGGCGGTTATCTGCACCGCGCCCCGCGACGGCGTATCCGTGGAACAGCTGCGTGAGTATGCCGCAATGCTCGCGGACAAAAACGTGCGCTGTGTTGTCGAGGATATCCCCACGTTTGAGGCATCCTCAACCCAAGTGCGCCACAGGGTGGCACAGGGGGACAGCCTTGACGGACTGGTGGCTCCGACGGTCGGGGAGTATATCCATACCCATGGACTGTACAAACAGCAGGACGATGAAGCAGCACAGCCACAATCCTATGAGCAGGCCAACCGGCAGTTCATTGAGATCGTCCGCGGCCGCCTGACACCCAGACGCTTCAGACATTCCCTTGCCGTGGCCGAGCAGGCGGCACATCTGGCACAACTCTATGGCGCCGACCCCGCCAAAGCTTATACCGCCGGTATTCTTCACGATATTATGAAGGATGCCGGGGCATCGGCACAGTTGCAAATCCTCGGGGACTTTGGTATAATACTGGATAGCGCCGAGAAAGCGTCTCCGGGGTGCTGGCACGCAATGGCGGGAGCCGTGTTCATCGAGAACGTCCTGCACGTGGACGATCCCGATCTCATCCGGGCCGTGCGCTATCACACGACGGCTCGCGCCGGAATGTCCGCACTTGAAAAGGCGGTGTTCGTCGCGGACTTTACCTCGGCTGACCGCGATTATGCCGACGTGGACGAGATGCGCCGCCTTGCCGAAATCGGCAGCGCTCCCGCTATGGAATATGCGCTCAAGTATACCATTCATGATCTGGTGAATAAAACAGCGGTGGTCCATCCCGACGCGATTGATGCGTACAACGAACTGGTGTCCGCCAAGCTGAAAGGGGACGGTATTCATGCCGAATAACAAGTCCAATAGTCGATCACAGGTCAATTTGGCTCATAAAGCGGGCACACAGAGTCCCGCGCCCAAAAAGACAAAAAAGAAAAATCCCTCCACCGGCAAAACGGTCATAGTCGTGTTGCTGGTGGTTGTGATATTGGCGCTGATTGCTTTTTTAGTAGCCGGCGTGTGGTATGTGCTCAAAGATGCCGACGAGGTCAACGACCCCGCAACGGTATCCCTGACCTCTCATGATAAAACTCCGGCGGAATATAGCGATAAGGTTGCCTATTATGTGCTGGGCCTGCTGGGCAAGGATTCGGAGACGGCCAACGAGGTGTTGTCCATTCTTTGCTATGATAAGGTCAAGCAGACGATCAATATTCTTGAAATCCCGCAGGACACCTACCTCGGCAATGAGGGACAATGGACGGTGCTGCGCGCGGGCAATGTGTGGAACAATCCCAAGCCGTTGGACTGGTGTGAAACCTGCCGCAAAAAGCTGGAGGCGTCAGAAATTACAGACGGCAAGCATTCGTGCAATACACCCGTGACGCAGAAGCCCGGTTCCTCTTCGGAGGATCTTTGCGATGTCTTCAACGACCAGTACGGTCTGCCGGTGGACGGTTACTTTATGCTGTCCCAGGATACGCTCGTCAAGCTGGTGAATCTGCTGGGTGGCGTGGATGTGTCTCTCGAATCAGAGATGAAGGTCGGCGAGATCACCTATCCCTCGGGCACGCAGACGCTCGACGGCAATGCGGCTTTACAGTATGTGATTAACCGCAAGAACGGCATCAGTGGCGATATTGACCGGCTGGTGAGACAGCGCAAGGTGCTGCTGGCCATCTTCCAGCGCCTGCAGCGCGAGGGCGAGTCGAAACTTCTCAGTGATTCGATTGGACCGCTGATGAACGGTTCTTCACCCATCTTATCCAATTTTGACCGCTACGAGATGAGCGAACTGATAGCGGGTATGCACAAGGTGAAGCCCGAGCAGATCACCGCGTACGTAATTCCCGGTGAAGCCGCCGCAACGGGCGGCGCCACCTATTTCTCGGTGCATAAGGCCGACCTGCTGACGCTGCTCAACGAAGCCTTCCACCCCTATGGGGATGCGCTGACCGAGGACGATCTCGGATTGACCGAGATTGCGACAAAGTCGTCTTCGGATACCCGCAAGCAGGTGTTGTCCGAAATTGCCGTGACCCAGTCGGGCGCGGTGACAACGACGGCTCCTTCTACGACAACAACGAAAGCAGCTGCCTGAGTGTGCCGTACCGGCACCAGGGCGGGCTCGCTTCACGGCTGGGGTGCTGCCCCGGAAAGGATAACGAACACAACATGAAATCCAAGGAACTGGCGAAACAGATTGTAAACTCTCTGGATAAACACAAGGCGGAGGATATTCACGTGATCGGCATTCATAGCCTGACGACCATTGCCGATTATTTTGTCATCGCCGGCGGTACCGGTTCCACACAGGTCAAGGCGTTGACCGATTATGTGGAAGAGGAATTGGGAGTGCAGGGGGTCAAGCCGCTGCGCACCGAGGGATACCAGTCCTCTACCTGGATCCTGATGGACTACGGAGAGGTCATTGTGCACGTATTTACGCCCGAAACCCGCCGCTTTTATGATTTGGAGCGGCTGTGGAAGGACGGCGAACAGCTGCCTCTGAGTGATTTTATCACCGAGCAAGCGCAATAAAGCAAACCGAGAAAGTATTCCGGAAAGGCATGATGGACAATGAGATACGACCCGAGTGAGATTGAAAAGAAATGGCAAGCTGTGTGGGAAAAGCACAATACCTTTGCCGCGTCTGATGACAAGAGCAAGCCGAAGTTTTACGCTTTGGTGGAGTTCCCCTATCCTTCGGGACAGGGACTGCACGTGGGGCATCCGCGTTCCTATACCGCTCTCGATATTGTAGCGCGCAAGCGCCGCCTGCAGGGCTATAACGTGCTGTATCCGATGGGCTGGGACGCTTTCGGCCTGCCCACCGAGAATTTCGCAATCAAGAATCATATCCATCCCGAGATCGTGACCAAAAACAACGTGGCACGCTTTAAAAAGCAGCTGCAATCACTCGGTCTGTCCTTTGACTGGACGCGCGAGATCAACACCACCGATCCGGACTATTATAAATGGACACAGTGGATATTTTTGAAGCTCTTTGAGCATGGTCTGGCCTATAAAAAGGAGATGGCCGTCAACTGGTGTACCTCCTGCAAATGCGTGCTGGCCAATGAAGAGGTCGTGGGCGGCGTGTGCGAGCGTTGCGGCGGTGAGGTTGTGCACAAGGTCAAGAGCCAGTGGATGCTCAAAATTACCGAGTATGCCCAGCGCCTGATCGATGATCTCGATCTTGTTGATTATCCCGACCGCGTGCGTGCCCAGCAGATTCACTGGATTGGCCGGTCAACGGGCGCGCAGGTGCGTTTTGAAACGACGGCGGGCGAGCCGGTGGTCGTGTATACGACCCGTCCGGATACCCTGTTCGGTGCAACCTATATGGTCATCTCGCCCGAGCATCCGCTGATTGATACTTGGGCCGACCGCCTGCACAACATCGACGAGATTCGTGCCTACAGGGAAGCGGCTGCGAAAAAATCCGATTTTGAGCGCACCGAGGTCGCCAAGGAAAAAACGGGTGTGGAGCTCAAGGGCGTGCGCGCTCTCAATCCGGTCAACGGCCGGGAAATTCCCATCTTTATTTCCGACTATGTGCTGGTCTCCTACGGCACGGGCGCGATCATGGCCGTACCGGGTCATGACACGCGTGACTGGGAGTTCGCCAAAAAGTTCAATCTTCCCATAGTCGAAGTCGTCAAGGGCGGGGATGTTGAAAAAGAAGCCTTTACCGACTGCGAAACAGGCATCATGGTCAATTCCGGCTTTCTGGACGGCATGACAGTCGAAGAAGCCAAGAAAGCCATCACCGAATGGCTGACCGAGAAGAAAATCGGCGAAGCCAAGGTCAATTTTAAGCTGCGTGATTGGGTATTCTCCCGTCAGCGTTACTGGGGCGAGCCTATCCCGATTGTGCATTGCCCACACTGCGGTCAGGTTGCCGTTCCCGAAGATCAACTGCCTGTGCGCCTGCCTATGGTGGAAAGTTATGAGCCCACCGACAACGGCGAATCGCCGCTGGCCGCCATTACCGACTGGGTGAATGTGTCCTGTCCCCAATGCGGTGCTCCCGCACAGCGTGAGACCGATACCATGCCGCAGTGGGGCGGTTCATCGTGGTATTTCCTTCGTTATGTCGATCCGCACAACGACAAGGAGCTGGCCTCGAAGGAAGCGCTGGAATATTGGATGCCGGTCAACTGGTACAACGGCGGCATGGAGCATACTACGCTGCATCTGCTGTACAGCCGCTTCTGGCACAAGTTCCTCTATGACATCGGTGTGGTTCCCACGCCCGAACCCTATGCCAAGCGCACGAGCCACGGCATGATTCTGGGCGAGAACGGGGAGAAGATGTCCAAATCGCGCGGCAATGTAGTCAATCCCGACGACATTGTCAACGAGTACGGCGCGGATACGCTGCGTTTGTATGAAATGTTCATCGGCGACTTTGAAAAGGCCGCTCCTTGGTCAAGCTCCAGCATCCGCGGATGCCGCCGTTTCCTTGAGCGGGTTTGGGCCCTGATGGACAGCGTGGTTCCGGGTGACGGCGTTCGTCCCTCGCTCGAGATTTCGTTCAACAAGACCATCCGCAAGGTGGGCGAGGACATCGAGAACCTCAAGTACAATACGGCGATTGCGGCCATGATGGCGCTGCTCAACGAGCTGGCCGAAAACAGCGGTGTCACGCGTGAGGAATACCGCATTCTGCTCATCCTTCTCAATCCCTTTGCGCCTCACATGACTGAAGAGATCTGGGAACGCATGGCCTACGGCGGACAGCTGGCACACGCCTCTTGGCCGGTGTACGATCCCGAGAAATGCGTGGAGGACACCATTGAGATCGCCGTGCAGGTCAACGGCAAAGTGCGTACCCGTATTTCCATTGCCGCCGCTGCCGATGCCCCCGCCGCCATTGCTGCCGCTAAGGCGGACGAGAAGGTCGCGTCATCGATGAACGGTATGCAAATTGTCAAAGAACTCTACGTACCGGGCAAGCTCGTCAATTTGGTTCTCAAACCGTTGTGATCCGGTTTTTGTCAACCGGATAAAAACACTTGACGGATGTGAATCCATGTTGTATAATCGGTAAGTAAAGTTGAGAAATTACCCCTGCTTAGAGAGCGGAGGGAGGGAATATAGAATGTCAGAAGTTCGAGTAAAAGAGAATGAAACGTTGGATAGCGCTCTTCGTAGATGGAAGAAGTCCTGCGCTCGTTCGGGCGTTCTCGCTGAGGTGCGCAAGAGAGAGCATTACGAAAAGCCCTCTGTGAAGCGTAAGAAGAAGTCGGAAGCCGCACGCAAGAGAAAGTTCAAATAAGGCATTCGGAGAGAAGCGGGCAGAAATGCCCGCTTTTTGGTTCTCTTAATTTTTGACACCGAACTACCGAAAAAACGTGCATGGTTTTGTCCGACGGCATAGACTAAAGGGAACGACACGGCTGGTTAAATAGAGGAGAAGGAGTAGGGTATGGCGCTGTTCTATCCCGATTTGTTGAGAAACCGCATAACCGACATCACGCTTGACGACCTGTATACGCTTGGCGTCAAAGGCTTGCTGCTGGATGTGGATAATACGCTCACGACGCATGGCAGTCAGGAGCTTGACGAAAAGGTGGAGGCCTGGCTAAAGCATATGGCGGACAGCGGTATTGCTTTGACGGTTGTGTCCAACGCGCTGCCCCGCCGCGTGCGCCCCTTTGCGCAGCGCATTGGGCTGCGGTATATCGCCTTTTCCTGCAAGCCCTCTCCGCTGGGCTTTTGGCGCGCTGCCAGACGGCTGGGCCTTAAGCGGCGCGAATGCTCCGCTGTGGGCGACCAGACCTTTACGGATGTCATCGGTGCGCACCTGGCCGGTGTGCGCAGTATTCAGCTGATGCCCATTCAATTGGAGCACCAGGCCACTCTGCGCTTCAAGCGGTCACTCGAGCGGCGCATATTGAATAGCTATCGCACAAGAGGGGGAACAATTCAACCCCTAGACGGCGAAGAGAAATCATAACAATAAACCAACAAAGTCAAGGAGGTTGACAATGGAACAATGCATTGCCCGTTTCGGGCCTGCCGGAAACAGCGAGAGATTTTATGAACAGGGCTTCAAGGCCACCATTCAAATGCCCGGCTGGCTGGAAAGCCTCGGGCTCAACGCCTATGAATATCAGTGCGGACGCGGTGTCCAGGTCAGCCAGGCGACCGCGGCCGCTTTGGGTGACAAGGCCGCGCAGCACGGTGTGGCACTGTCTCTGCACGCTCCGTATTATATTTCATTGGCGTCGGATGATCCTGCCAAGAGGGACAACAGCATCCGGTATATCCTCGAGAGCGCCCGCGCGATTACTTGGATGGGCGGCGACCGTATCGTCGTGCATCCCGGCGGCTTAGGCGGTCTGACGAGGGAGGAGGCTACAGCGCTTGCTTCCCACACGCTGATGCGTGCACAGCAGGCACTCGACGAGGAAGGGTTGGGGCATGTACACATTTGCCCCGAAACCATGGGCAAGGTCAATCAGTTGGGCAATCTCGAGGAGGTGCTTACCTTCTGTGAGTTGGACAAGCGTTTCCTGCCCTGCGTGGATTTCGGTCACCTGAATGCGCGCACTGTCGGCGGCGTGAACTCCGCGGAGGCCTTTGCTTGTGTGCTCGACCGGTTAGCCGAACGGTTGGGGGAAGAGCGTGCACGGTGTTTCCACATTCATTATTCCAAGATTGAATACACCAAAGCGGGGGAAAAACGTCATCTGACGTTTGAGGATATGCAGTTTGGCCCCGAACCGCAGCCCCTGATGGCCGAGCTCAAGCGGCGGGGCTGGACACCCACGGTTATCTGTGAATCCGCGGGAACGCAGGACACGGACGCGCTAGTTCTGAAAACGCTGTACGACGGCGAAAAAGGATGAGGAAGCCATGAAGAAGATTCTTGTTCTCAACGGCCCCAATCTCAATCTGCTGGGTATGCGCGAACCGGGGGTTTATGGCTCGGACAGCTATGATGCCGTGTGTGAGCGCATTGCCTCTCACGCCAAAGCGTTGGATATGAGCGTCGATTTCGATCAGTCCAACAGCGAGGGCACACTGATTGACCGTCTGCATGCCTGCATCGGCAAGTACGACGGCGTGGTGCTCAACGCGGGTGCCTATACGCATACGAGTTATGCCATTCGCGACGCGATCGCCGCGATACGGCTGCCCGTAATTGAGGTGCATCTGTCCAATATACATGCGCGTGAGGAATTCCGGCATACCTCAGTGATTGCCCCGGTGTGCCGCGGACAGATCGCGGGTTTTGGTCCTGTCAGTTATCTGCTGGCGCTGGATGCGTTTGCAGAAATGGAATAACATAAAGGGGACAACGTATTAAAGGTAAATCTTTAAAACAGTGAATTTGTGCCTTTGCGGTCACTGACCGCAATTTCAGCATGCCGAAACCGCCACAAAGTTTGCGGCGAAAAGAAAGGAATGACCATTCAAATGACAAAGGTGGAACAGCTGGCATCGCTTCTCCCGGTTGATGCAGACGGTGCCTTGATTACGAGCGAATGCAATCGCCGGTTTCTGACCGGCTTCCCGTCCTCCGACGGCTATGTGCTGGTGACGAAGGATGCGGCCTTCTTCATGACCGACAGCCGCTATATCGAAGCGGCGCGCAGGATCGTGCGCGGTATGGATTGTCTGGTTTACAACAAAGCGTCGGATGTGCTCAACGCACTGATCAAGCAGCATAATCTGCACCGTCTGCTTGTGGAGGATGAAGGGCTGTCCTGCGCCGAATACCGGCGGCTGGACAACATGCTGGAAAACGTGGAGCTGAAGGGCGATGTGCTCGACGGTTTGCTCACTGGCATGCGTCTCGTCAAGACGCCCGAAGAACTGGAAAAGATCAAGCAGGCACAGGCGCTGACCGATTACGGATTTGAAAAAATCCTGCCCCGCATCCATGCGGGACGCACTGAACGCGAGGTCGCTCTCGAGCTCGAATTTATCATTCGCCAGCAGGGGGCGGAATGCGTTGCGTTTGAATATATTGTGGTGTCGGGAGCCAATTCCTCACTGCCTCATGGTGTACCCTCGGACAAGGTCATTGAACACGGTGATTTTTTGACCATGGATTTCGGCGCGGTTGTGGACGGCTGGCACTCGGATATGACGCGCACGGTTGCTGTGGGCGCCTGCTCGCAGGAACAGCGTGAGGTTTATGAAATTGTCCGGAAGGCACAGCTGGCCTCTCTCTCGACCCTGCGCGAGGGCGTTTCCTGTGTCGTAGCCGATGCGGCGGCGCGCCGCGTGATTGAAGAGGCGGGCTATGGCCAGTATTTTGGTCATGGGACGGGACATGGCGTGGGAATCGAAATCCATGAGGCTCCCCGGCTGTCACCCTCGGCACAGGGACAGATTCTGCAGGAGGGGAATGTGGTCACGGTGGAGCCGGGCATCTACCTTCCGGGGAAATTCGGTGTGCGCATTGAAGATTTTGCGTATATCACGAAAACCGGCTGTGAAAACCTTACCAAATCCCCCAAGGAACTCATTATTGTGGAATGATGAAAACGGACTTTTTTCCTGATCACCGTATTTTTTCATTCGGAAGCTCCAAAATAAAGAGGATGCATAAAATAATAAAATACAGGAAAAAACTCGCAAATGACACTTGAAAAACACAGGCCTATACGGTAGAATAGAATGTAGCTTTAAAATGGAGGTATAAAAATGGTAACTGCAGGCGATTTCCGTAACGGTGTTACCTTTGAAATGGACGGAAATGTTTATCAGATCATTGAATTTCAGCATGTGAAGCCGGGTAAAGGCGCCGCGTTTGTCAGAACCAAGATCCGCAATGTTATTGCCGGTTCGGTCGTCGAGAGAACGTTCAATCCTTCGGATAAATACCCCACTGCTTTTGTGGAGAGAAAGGATATGGAATATTCGTATAACGACGGCG
>JAEZJA010000005.1 GCA_023415895.1 Bacillota bacterium | reverse complement strand
GCCCTGAGCTGCTTTATGACCGACGCAAACGGCAATTACGCCCGCTTTTCCGACAGCGGGTATGACGCGCTATGCCAGACGGCCGTTGTGGGCAATACCGACCGCGCCCAACTCGAGCAGCTTGAACAGACTCTGTGGGATGCCTGTCCCAGTGTAGCCGTCAGCTTTGTTAGCAGCTTTGTCGGGATTCCTGCCGGAGACAGCGGCATTGTTGTTCGTTCCTTCGGAGGCGGAGCCTTCGGCGCTCCCTATGATTTTCGCCATGCAGGCAAAGAGCCTGAATAAACAGGCCGTTACCGACGCATATTGATAGCGACGACCGAAAGGGGACCATGGATATGAACATCTGGCATGACATCAATCCCCAGCGCATCACCCCCGAGGATTTTATCGCCGTAATCGAAATTCCCAAGGACAGCAAAAACAAATACGAGCTGGACAAGGAAACCGGGCTCATCCGCATGGACCGCGTGCTGCATACCTCCACGCACTATCCCGCCAATTACGGACTTATCCCCCTGACGTATGCGGGAGACAATGACCCCCTGGATGTGCTGGTGCTGTGTTCGGTCTCTGTCTTTCCCATGACGCTCATTCAATGCTATCCCATCGGCGCCATCAAAATGGTAGACAACGACGAACCCGATGAAAAGATCATCGCCATCCCCTTCGGCGATCCCACGTATAATTCCTATAAAGACATTTCCGAGCTTCCCTCCCACCTCTTTGACGAAATGGCTCACTTTTTTACCGTCTACAAAGAGCTGGAGGGCAAGGAAACGGCTGTGCTCGAAATTGTGAACCAGCCGGAGGCGGTCGCCATCATTGAAAAGGCCATCCGGCGCTACCGCAGAGAGTTCGCCTAGCCCTCCCCCGTAAGAAACCCCAGCATTTCTTATAGAGCCTTAAATTTATACTTTACATTCGCAAAAATGTGTGATAGACTGTTATAGCGCATGAGTTCTCATGCCATGTCCACTTCCCGGCCGGCGGAGTACGCCCGATGGAAACGGTGTTTTCCGGGAATCACCTATCCCCGTGCTGGGTTGTCGGAGAATTATGAAAGAGGTGAATTTTCCATGCTGCCAGAACAAAAAACGAGTATCATGCAGGAATATGCCACTCATGAAGGAGACACAGGTTCCCCTGAGGTGCAGATTGCTGTCTTGACCCGCCGGATCAACGATCTGACCGAGCACCTGAAGGTGCACAAGAAGGATCACCATTCTCGTCACGGTCTGTTTAAAATGATCGGCCATCGCCGCAACCTTCTGAACTACCTGATGAAGAAGGATATCAACCGGTATCGTGCGATCATCGAGAAGCTCGGCATCCGTAAATAGGTCTATGTTGAGGCAGGCGGGTGTCAAACCCCTCCTGCCTCTTTCTGCTTTACCCAGCCCCTGCTTTTCCCGGAAATGCTCTGTCGTCGAAATGGGAGCGGTGTGGGTTTAGCAGTGAAACGACGGCTCAACACGAAGTAACCGGTGAACCGCGGTTTTATTGCTAAAATTCCATGCAGCTCCGTTTCAAATATTTTGAAGTATTCTGTATGAAACGGAGGATTTAGTATGTTCGAAAATTACAAAGTGTTCAAAACGACTCTGGCCGGACGTCCCCTTGTGGTCGAAACCGGAAAGATCGCGCAGCTGGCCAACGGCTCCTGCCTCGTGCGTTATGGCGACACCGTGATTCTGTGCGCGGTAACCATGGCGTCCAAGCCTCGTGAAGGGGTGGATTTCTTCCCTCTTTCGGTGGATTATGAGGAAAAGCTGTATGCGGTCGGTCACATTCCCGGCTCCTATCAGCGCCGCGAATCCCGTCCGAGCGAAAAGGCCATCCTGACCTGCCGCATGATCGACCGCCCCATCCGCCCGCTCTTCCCCAAGGATATGCGCAATGACGTGTCCATAGTGTGCACCGTCATGAGCGTGGATCCTGACTGCGCGCCCGAGATCACCTCCATGGTCGCGACCTCCATCGCCCTGTCCATCTCGGATATTCCCTGGGATGGCCCCATCGGCGGCGTTGTTGTCGGTCTGATTGACGGCGAATACGTCATCAACCCGACGGCCGAACAGGAAAAGAAATCCCAGATGCATGTGACCGTTGCCTCCACCTCGGAGCTGGTCGCCATGATCGAAGCGGGTGCCAACGAGATCGACAACGACACCATGTACAACGGTATTATGGCCGGCCATGCTGCCAACCAGGAGATCGTCAAGTTCATCAGCGAGATCACCGCGGAAATCGGTAAGGCCAAGGTGTCCTTCCAGTCCAACGATCCCGATCCGACCATGTTTGAAGCCATTAAAGAGTTCGCGATCGAAAAGGTTCGCGCCGCTCTGGATACTGACGACAAGATGGTGCGCGACGAGCGCATGAAGCCCCTCTATGACGAAGTTCATGCCAAGTTTGACGAGCTGTATCCCGATGACATTGTCAAGATTGATGACTGCCTGTACAAGCTTCAGAAATTCGTGGTGCGCCGCTGGCTGCTGGATGACGGCAAGCGCGTGGACGGCCGCGGTATCAATGATATGCGTCCTCTAGCCGCCGAAGTCGGTCTGCTGCCCCGTGTACACGGTTCCGGCCTCTTTACCCGCGGGCAGACGCAGGTGCTGACCACCGTTACGCTGGGATCGAGCGACGATGCACAGCTGCTCGACGGCATTGACGACGAGACATCCAAGCGGTATATGCACCATTATAACTTCCCCTCTTACTCCGTGGGCGAAACCAAGCCTTCCCGCGGCCCCGGCCGTCGTGAAATCGGTCATGGCGCGCTGGCGGAGCGTGCGCTTCTGCCTGTGATCCCCCCGATTGAGGAATTCCCCTACACGCTGCGTCTGGTGTCCGAGGTTGTTTCCTCCAACGGTTCCACCTCGCAGGCCTCCATCTGCGGCTCCACGCTGGCTCTGATGGATGCCGGTGTTCCCATCAAGGCGCCGGTTGCCGGTATTTCCTGCGGTTTGATCACTGAAGGCGACCGCTTCATGACCATGGTGGATATTCAGGGTCTCGAAGACTTCTTTGGCGATATGGACTTCAAGGTGGGCGGCACTCACAAGGGTATCACCGCCATCCAAATGGATTTAAAGGTGCATGGCCTGACCCCCGCCATCATTCGTGAGGCGCTGGACAAGACCTACAAGGCACGCTGCCACATTCTCGACGAGGTTATGCTCAAGGCCATTCCCGCACCGCACGAAGAACTCTCTCCCTATGCGCCCAAGATGCTCAACACCAAGATCGATGTGGATAAGATCCGCGAAGTCATTGGCAAGGGCGGCTCGGTCATCCAGAAGATTCAGGCCGAGTGCAACTGCAAGATCGATATTGAAGAGGACGGCAACGTCTTTATTTCAGCTCTCAATACGGAAGACGCCAAGCGCGCCCTGTCCATTGTAGAGACCATCGCCAAGGATCCCGAGGTTGGTGCCATTTACAAAGGCCGCGTGACACGTCTGATGACCTTCGGCGCCTTCGTGGAGATTGCTCCCGGCAAAGAGGGCCTTGTCCACATCAGCCGTCTGGATGTCAAGAGAGTCGAAAAGGTGGAGGATGTCGTGGCTGTGGGCGACGAGGTCATCGTTAAGGTGACCGAAATCGACGAGCAGGGACGTTTAAACCTTTCCCGTCGCGACGCGCTCATTGAGGTCGAGGGTCTGGTTCCGGAAAACACCGTTTCGGATGCTCCCCGCCCTCCCCGTCGTGATAACAACCGCGGCCCCCGCCGCAACTAAGCAAACCGATTGGCCGTTAAGGGAGCCGCCTCCTCGTGAAGCGGCTCCCTTTGCTAATTGATTTCTCCCTCTTGCGCCATGCTGGAAAAGTATGTACTATATAGGTATTGTTTATAAAAGGAAGGATGTCATTATGCCCAGCCTCTATGAAACGCCCTTTTCATCCCGCTATGCCAGCCCGGAAATGCAGTATCTGTTTTCCCCGGACAAGAAATTCCGCACCTGGCGCCGTCTGTGGATTGCTCTTGCCGAAACGGAGCAGGAGCTTGGTCTGTCCATTACGGACGAGCAGATCAGCGAGCTCAAAGCGCATGCCGACGACATAAACTACGATGTCGCCACGGCACGTGAAAAAGAGGTGCGTCATGATGTCATGTCCCACGTATACGCCTACGGACAGCAGTGCCCCCATGCCAAAGGCATTATTCATCTGGGGGCGACAAGCTGCTATGTGGGCGACAATACCGATCTGATTATTATGTACGAGGCTCTGGAGCTGGTGCAGCGCAAGCTGGTGAATACCGTCCAGCTGCTGGGACGCTTCGCTGAGGAATACAAAGCCCTGCCCACCCTCGCCTTTACCCACTTCCAGCCTGCGCAGCCCACAACCGTGGGCAAGCGGGCAACGCTGTGGGCACAGGAATTTCTGATGGATATCGACGAGGTGGATTACCGCCTGTCCAATGCCCGCCTGCTGGGCTGCAAGGGGACGACCGGCACCCAGGCCAGCTTTCTTGAGTTGTTTGAGGGCGACCACGCCAAATGCCGTGCACTTGACCGGCGTATTGCGGAAAAAATGGGCTATCAGGGCTGCTTTGCCGTATCGGGTCAGACCTATCCGCGCAAACTCGATTCGGCCATCCTGTCCACCCTGTCGGGCATTGCCCAAAGTGCGGCCAAATTCTCCAACGATATCCGCCTGCTGCAGCATCTCAAGGAGATCGAGGAACCCTTTGAAAAGCATCAGATTGGCTCCTCGGCGATGGCCTATAAGCGCAACCCCATGCGCAGCGAGCGCATTGCTTCGCTGGCACGCTATGTCGTGGCCGACTCGCTCAACCCGGCCATGACCGCCTCCACCCAGTGGTTTGAGCGCACCTTAGACGACAGCGCCAACAAGCGCATCAGCGTGGCCGAGGCTTTTCTGGCTGTGGACGCGATTCTGTCGCTGGTTATCAACGTAGTGGACGGTCTGGTGGTCAACACCGCCGTGATCGACCGCAACCTGCGCCGTGAGCTGCCCTTCATGGCGACCGAAAATATTATGATGGACTGTGTCAAACGGGGCGGCGACCGTCAGGAGCTGCACGAACGCATCCGCGTGCATTCGATGGCCGCGGCGCATCGCGTCAAGCAGGAGGACGGCGTCAACGACCTGCTCGAGCGCATTGCGGGCGACTCGGCCTTCGGTGTGACGCTCGAGGAGCTGCAGGCTGTTCTCGAGCCCTCACGCTATGTCGGCCGTTCTCCCGAACAAACAACCGAATTTTTGGAGGAGCAGGTCGCCCCTCTGCTCGATCGCTACAAGGAACTGCTCGGCATCCATGTGGAAATAAACGTCTGAACGCATACCCAAACAGCGCTTGCCGTGGTAGGTCTGGGTATGCTATAATCACCGCATACATGCGAAGTAAAACAGCAATGAGGTGTTCAATTTGTCCGTACCTCGCGACCATATTCGTAATTTTTGCATTATTGCTCATATTGATCATGGAAAATCCACACTGGCCGATCGTATCCTCGAAAAGACGCAGGCGGTAGCTCAGCGCGATATGGAGGATCAGCTTCTCGACAGCATGGATCTCGAGAGAGAGCGCGGCATCACGATTAAAGCCCATGCCGTGACGCTGTCCTATATTGCGCAAAACGGCGAAAGCTATGTGTTCAATCTGATCGATACGCCCGGTCATGTGGACTTCAATTACGAGGTATCCCGCTCCCTTGCGGCCTGTGAGGGTGCCATTCTGATCGTGGACGCGTCGCAGGGCATTGAGGCGCAGACGCTCGCCAACACCTATCTGGCCGTGGATCACGGTCTGGAGATCGTACCGGTCATTAACAAAATCGATCTGCCCTCCGCCCGCCCCGAAGAGGTGCGTGAGGAAATCGAGGACATTATCGGCATCGACGCGTCGACGGCCCCCGCCATTTCGGCCAAACTGGGACTCAACATCGAGGCCGTACTGGAAGCCATTGTCGAGAGAATTCCGGCCCCCACAGGGGATGACACCCAGCCGCTGCGCGCGCTGATTTTTGACAGCTATTACGACAGTTACAAAGGCGTTATCGTCTATTTTCGTGTCTTTTCCGGTAGGGTGCGTGCGGGCGATACGGTGTGCATGATGGCGACCGGTGCCGAATTTGACGTGGTGGAGACCGGTATTATGCGTCCTGGAAGGCTGGAACCCTGCGATTGCCTGGAGGCGGGCGACGTGGGCTATCTTGCGGCCTCCATCAAGTCGGTGGCCGACGCCCATGTGGGTGACACCATTACGCTGAGTGACCGTCCTGCAGCCGAGCCTTTGCCCGGCTACCGCACGGTTAACCCCATGGTCTACTGCGGAATCTTCCCCGCCGACGGGGCCCATTACGGCGACCTGCGGGAGGCTTTGGAGCGCCTGCAGCTCAACGATGCGGCGCTCAGCTTTCAGCCCGAAACCTCGGTTGCGCTGGGCTTTGGCTTCCGCTGCGGCTTTCTGGGCTTGCTGCACATGGAAATCGTGCAGGAGCGGTTGGAACGTGAATACGACATGGATCTGATCACGACCGCTCCCAGCGTTATTTACAAGATCACGCTGGTGGATGGATCCGTGCGGTATATCGACAACCCCACGAACTATCCCGACCCCGGCACCATCCTGTCGGCGGAGGAGCCCATGACCGATGCGCATATTTATACACCCAACGATTACGTCGGCAACATTATGGAGCTCTGCCAGCAACGCCGCGGCGTTTTCAAGGATATGAAGTATCTGGACACCACGCGTGTAGACATCCATTATGAGCTGCCCCTCAATGAGATTGTCTATGATTTCTTTGATACGCTCAAGTCCCGCACCAAGGGCTATGCCAGCTTTGATTACGAGCTCAAGGGCTATGTTAAGTCGGAGCTGGTCAAGCTCGATATTCTGCTCAACGGCGAGGTCGTGGATGCCCTCAGCTTCATCGTCTTTGCCGGCAGCGCCTATGCACGCGCCCGCCGCATGTGCGAAAAGCTCAAGGACAATATTCCGCGTCAGCTGTTTGAGGTGCCCATTCAGGCGGCGATCGGCGGCAAGATTATCGCGCGGGAAACCGTCAAGGCCATGCGCAAGGACGTTCTGGCCAAGTGCTACGGCGGCGATATCACCCGCAAGAAGAAGCTGCTGGAGAAACAGAAGGAAGGCAAAAAGCGCATGCGCCAGCTGGGCAGTGTCGAGGTGCCGCAGGAGGCCTTCATGGCTGTACTCAAGCTGGGGGACGATTGAGTATCCTATCGTTTTGGCTGATGTTAACGCAGAAAACACGTTATACACACAGGCTTCCCCTTGAGGGGAAGCCTGTGTGTAGCGATCGTTTTGTAAAAGGATAGGTTACTAAAAAAGCAGGGACAGGCATTTCCCTGTCC
>JAEZJA010000002.1 GCA_023415895.1 Bacillota bacterium | reverse complement strand
TGCTGACGTTTCGGCTGAAAAAATCCATGAAATCACTCCTTGTTATGATACTTTATTATAGCATAACGGAGATAAGATACAACCATTTCCAGCAAACGTCCCCCTCAACTTGCAGTTGCAGGGTGGTTGCAGAGCAGATATTATAATAAACAGCGCGTTTCCTAGCTTTCGGGAAGCCTCCTGACGTCGAATTTGCATTTATACGAATGTGTGATACAATACGGATACATCACCCGCCTCGCTTTGCGAAAAAGCGGTACTATTTCAATACAAGGAGCATTCTCCATGACCATTCGAAAAGCACAGCTGCACGATCTGGACGCGATCATGCGCATTTATGCCGCCGCAAAAGCCACTATGGCGGAAAACGGGAACGCGACGCAATGGTTCGGCGGGTATCCCTCAGAGGAGCTGCTGCGGTGGGATATTGCCCAAGAACGCTGCTATGTGGAAGAAAACGACCATGGTGAAGTACACGCGGTGTTTGTATTCCTCATCGGCCCCGACCCGACCTATCGCGTTATTCACAGCGGCGCATGGCTCAACGATGGCCTCTACGGAACGATCCACCGACTCGCCAGCGACGGGCGGGAGCAAGGGTGCTTTGCCGCCTGCCTTGAATTTTGCAGCCGGCAAATCGCCAACATCCGAATCGACACCCACCGCAACAACAAAACCATGCAGCACCTGCTGGCAAAGCACGGCTTTCAGGAGTGCGGCATCATCGAGGCGGAGGACGGCACGGATCGGATTGCCTATCAACGGGTGAGCCAATAAATGTCTGTTCCTACGTGCTTGCGTGTGCTACAATAGAAACCATCAAAAGCGATCGTTCATCCATACCATCAGAATGAGGAGCGACTATACTATGCTGTCCTTTGCCAACGATTACAACAATGGCGCTCATGAAGCCATACTCAAACGGCTGATTGAAACCAACAACGAAAAGCTGCCGGGATATGCCACCGACAGCTACTGCGAGCAGGCCAAGCAAAAAATCAAGGCTGCGTGTCGCTGCGAACAGGCCGAGGTGCATTTCCTTGTCGGCGGGACGCAGACCAACCAGACGGTCATCGATGCGATGCTGCCCTCCTACGGCGGCGTCATCGCAGCAACCACCGGCCATATCAGCGTGCATGAGGCAGGTGCGATTGAATTCACAGGCCATAAGGTGATTGAGCTGCCGCCTGTGGACGGCAAGGTGCCGGCTGACACCCTCGCTTCCTATCTCAAAACCTTCTATGCGGACGAGAGCCATGACCACATGGTTTACCCCGGCATGGTGTATATTTCGCACCCCACCGAATACGGCACGCTCTACACCCTGGAGGAGCTCAGGAATCTGTCGGCCGTCTGCCGCCGATACAGCATCCCGCTGTATATGGACGGAGCGCGTCTGGGCTACGGCCTGATGAGCAAGGACACCGACGTCACGCTGCCCGACATTGCGCAGTATTGCGACGCCTTCTATATCGGCGGCACAAAGGTGGGCGCGCTGTGCGGCGAGGTCGTTGTCTTTACCCACCACAACACCCCTCCCCACTTTGTAACGACCATCAAGCAGCACGGAGCCATGCTGGCGAAGGGACGTTTGCTGGGCATCCAGTTTGATACGCTGTTTACCGACGATCTGTACTTTACCATCAGCCGCAACGCCATTGACATGGCGGAGATTCTCAAAGCGGCACTGCGCGAACGCGGGTATCGCTTCTTTATCGACTCCCCCACCAACCAGATCTTTGTCGTGCTCGATAACGATCAACTGGCCGCGCTGCAAAAGGACGTGGTGTTCAGCGTGTGGGAACCGTTTGACGATACGCATACCGTCGTACGCTTTGCCACCAGCTGGGCGACCACAAAAGAAGAAGTCGACGCCCTGATCGCCTTGCTGTGATCAAGGGCATCGACTCCAGTGTGCGGGTTATCGTAGTTTATCCACAAGCTCCTGCAGGGTCGGCTGGTTTTCTTCCAGCCAATAGGTTGCGCCGGTCGCTTCCCGCCCCAGAAACCTATAGTCATACAGCTCTCTGCGCAGCGTCGCCGGATCGCCAAAGGTGTGCCACGCATTCAGTACATCATTGACCTCTCTCTCGGTGTACGTTCTGCCCGGTTCAAACTTCTCAGCGAGATAGACAAGCGCCTGCAGACGAACCTTTCGCTTGGCCGGCATGGAAACCAGCTGATTTTCGGTGTTCAGAAAATTTTTCATTGGATCGGACATTCTCATTCTCCTCACTGTATTGATTTCATAATAGGCTTCTTACAAGAGGTTTCCCATCATAAAATGGGATGCCTCTTCTTTTTTTATTTTTTTATTTGCACTTGGATTCAGTATAGCACAAAAAATGGAAAATAGAAAAACGATAGGGCAAAAAGCTGCACTGCCCGAGGTATCATCAAGCATTTAAGCCCAAGCTGTAGGGGCAGTCGGCAGGAACGGGCAATCGAATGGACGTAGAGGCGGGTTTTATATGGGGGTGTGAACAGGATAGAAAATAGATTTAAGTATAATATTGTAAATAATAGAAGATTGTGATAGAATTTGTGTGTATGAAGTTGATTATGCTAGTCTACCATAGTAAAGGTATATAATAGCAATTAGGGGAAGTTCGTGCAGCGGCAGTCTGTGCAATTGTAAAAGCTTAATTTACAATAAATTGTAGCACGTACAGAATAGTTTATCCTTTTATTAACTAAGAAAGGATTATATAATAAAAACTCTACAGGAATTTAATAATCTGTATTGGCGGTATTATCAAATGCTTGAATACGGGTTTTTATCTACTCTAAACAATGTTTAATTAATAAGTGAATAAATTAGCGGTTAATCAGATTAGTATATTAAGAAGGTGGAGTCTCTAAAACAAATCAAGCATTAATAGCTATTAAGTATGAGCCAAAATCACTATTGATTTGTCCGTTATGCTATTATATTGGGGTAAATATGAAAAGTTATAGATGAGGATTTCTTATGAGTTTTTTAAAAAACAAAATTTACAATGTTATACGTGAAGATGATGACAATGATTTACTCAGTAATATTTTTGATGGTATTATTATTACACTAATCATCATCAATGTTATCCTTGTTATTGCAGATACATTTCAAATACCAGCGTCTGTTTCACACATTTTTGACTATATAGAGATTGTTTCTGTTGTTGTATTTACGAGTGAATATGTTTTAAGGTTATGGACAGCGGATTTGCGATTTGAAAATAAATCCCCATTAAAAGCTAGGATAAAATATTTCTTTTCTTTTATGGCGATTATTGACTTGCTTGCCATTTTGCCTTTCTACATCCCGTTCTTAATCCCTATTGATTTGCGTGTGCTTCGAGCGTTGCGGATAATTCGGATGTTAAGATTGTTTAAAGTGAATAGATATACAAATGCATTATCTTCTATAGGAAGCGTATTTAAGAAAAAGTCAAGTCAATTATTATCTTCTATTATGGTTGTTGCTATTCTTATGATTATCACATCTGTCATTATGTATAACGTTGAAAGTGTAGCACAGCCTGACAAATTCCAAAATGCATTTTCTGGTCTTTGGTGGGCAGTCGCAACATTTACAACCGTAGGGTATGGTGATATTTTTCCTGTTACTGTGATTGGAAAAATATTA
>JAEZJA010000212.1 GCA_023415895.1 Bacillota bacterium | reverse complement strand
ACGATCGACATGAGCCGGAAAGGCGGCACCGCCAAAGCGTCGCACGAGGGGCACCACCTCGTCCACACTCACCGATGAAGCGGTCGTGAGCAGCAGAGGATAGGAGCCGATCACACGGTCCTCTTCGTCCATGAGGGTTTGCTCACCGAAAATATCGGGGCGGTTGGGAATGGAGGGGATGGTGGTTTCAATATAAGCATTAAAAGCCATGGCCTGCTCGAGCGTAGGAAAAAGGCACACGATATGGCATTCCTCCGCCGTACACAACTCCATGCCCGGTATAGCGCGCAGCCCTGCCTTGTGTGCGACGCGCAGCAGGGCAGGGCAGTTCTTACAGCTGTTGTGGTCGGTGAGGGCAATCATGTCCAGCCCGGCCAGCAGCGCCATGTTCACAATGTTGTTGGGAGTCATGTCCTTATCCCCGCAGGGGGACAGACAGGAATGAATATGCAGGTCGTAATGCACCCTCATGCTGTCCTCTTCCTTTCCCG
Source organism: Bacillota bacterium (assembly GCA_023415895.1). GTDB lineage: Bacteria > Bacillota > Clostridia > Oscillospirales > Acutalibacteraceae > Avimonas. The sequence goes on along the minus strand of JAEZJA010000212.1, from coordinate 3,597 downwards.
CAAGGTTTATTGATGGCGGCTCTTAAGCGAGCAGTCGATAGAGCTCACCGGCCAGTTCAAAGGAGGAACGGTCGGAACGAAGAATGTTGATCTTTTGTATCTTAGCCCGTTCGAGAGCCTCCGTATCCAGTGGGGAGTTATCCGACAGCAGGATGCAGGCAGTGTCCGCGAGCACAGCCACAGCAATGGTATTGATGTTGCCCATGACCGTAATCCACGCGTCCCCTTCCTGAGCACGGCCCATCACCCAGCTAAGCAGGTCACCCACATAGCCACCCGTGATCTCCCGCGTGCCGTCACTGACGACGATGCGCTCCAATTCAAACCGTTGTGCCAATTCTTCAACCGTCATTCCTGAGAATCCTTTCTATCCTGGTGAGAAATTTCACCGGTGGCTTCCAGCTCGGGTACAAAGCCCTCCAGCTGGGACAATTGCCCGGCAATGCTTTGAATGCGTTTGCGCATAAGGAAGATGCAGTCGGTTTCCTTGGCCAGACCTCGTACAATATCTTCAGCAAGTGCGCGGCAGGTCGGAGCGCCGCAGGAACCGCAGTCCAGCTTGGGCAAGTGTTCGGCAATGCGGTCAATCTCACCCATCAGGCGCATGGCGTCCTCGACGTTGGCGGCCAGCTTCATGACGGGAGCAAATTCGAGAGACTGCGTCCATTTCAGACGGCTTAGTCCCTGCGCATCCTCCAGCCGGTTGCACGAAACGGGCAAATACTTGCGCAGGCGAAGAATACGCGCGCGCGCCACATAACCGTTTTCGGCGGTAAAGATTCCGCCGACACAGCCGCCCGCACAGGCGTTGAGTTCGATAAAATCCAGCTCCTGCAGCTTTTCGTCCTCCAGCTCCTCAAGAACCTTAATCACATTGTCAATACCGTCGGCAGCGAGATGGTTTTCGTTGAGCAGCCCGGCAGCCTCCCCGCCGATGGAAGACCAACCCACGCCGATCAGACCCGAATGCGCGATCGACTCCGGTTGCGTAATTTTATTCATTTTACTGACAAGCTTGGGATAAATATCGCTGATGGCCAGAACTCCGTCCACATTGGAGCGGTCGTTACCGATGGGCACACGTGCGTCGGTCACCTTGGCAGCACAAGGGGAAATAAAGAAGATGCCGATCTTTTCGGGGGCGAGGCCCGTTTTGGCAACCGCTTCCTCCCGCGCCATGATGGCCGCGATCTCCATCGGAGACTTGAGGGGAAGCACATTGTCACATAAATCAGGGAAGCGCACGCGGATAAGCCGCACGACAGCCGGGCAGGCCGAGCTGATGACCGGTTTTTTCAGCTTGCCGTCGTTCATCAGCTGGCGGGTGGCATCGGAGACAATTTCGGCGGCGCGCGCGACTTCAAAGACATCATCGAAGCCTAGGGCCTTCAGGCCGCTGAGCACGAAATCAATATCATCCAGATGATTGAACTGCCCATAGAGGGCCGGAGCGGGCAGCGCAACGGTGTACGAAAAGCGAGACAGCAGCGACAGGCTGTCGTGCTGTGCTTTTTTGGCATGATGCGGGCAAACGCGGATGCATTCGCCGCAGTCGATGCAGCGTTCGGGGATGATCTGCGCCTTCCCGCCACGCACCCGGATAGCCTGGGTGGGGCATCGCTTAATGCAGTTTGTGCAACCGACGCACAAGTCTTTATCTAATGTGACCGCGTGAAAAAAGCGATCCATGGGTCTTCACCTCCTGACGGCCGCCTTTATCCCGAAGAATAAAGGTTCTGCCTGAAGTTGATGATGTCAGGTTGTCTGTGGATTTACCAGCACCGTTATGGTCAGAGTCGTACCTTTGCCAACAACCGTATGTATATCCAGAATATCCGAGTATTTTTTTATGTTGGGCAGCCCCATTCCAGCACCGAAGCCCAGCGTTCGTACGTTATCCGGTGCGGTTGACCAGCCCTCCTGCATGGCCTTTTCCACGTCGGGAATACCAGGGCCGTGGTCGGTCAGCACCGCCACAATGCGGTCGGGCAGAATCTCCACATCCGCCTCACCGCCGCCTGCGTGAATGACCATATTAATCTCGCCTTCATACATTGCAATGGCCATGCGGCGTATGACATCGGGCTGAAATCCCAGTCGTTTGAGCTTACGCTTCACCTCTCCGGAGGCTTCACCGGCGCGGGTGAAATCATCACCCGGAACATCAAAATGCAATGTTATATTCATGTCGTCGGGTTCCTTTCCGTGAAATTACTGAAAGCGTTGACCTACTTTCCTCCTCGCAGGCCGGCTTCATAGAGCAGTCCGCAGGCCGTGAACATTCTCATCGGTGTTTTCATAAGAACAATGCCCCGGTCGTTGGCCAGTTCCACAATCTCTTGGTTGGGAACCTTGCCGCGCACAAACACAATGCACACCATATCCATCATATCGGCGGTGCGCACAACCTGCGTATTGACCAGACCCGTCAGCAATACGGACTGATCCTTCACAAAGGCAAGGACATCGCTCATCATGTCGCTGCCGCAGGCGTTGTGCACCGCGGTGTCCAAATGCTCCTGTCCCGAGATGACCTCGGCTTCAAGGATAGTGCAGACTTCTCGTATATTCATTGACAATCCTCCCGGCAAATGTGGCAAAACTCAATTCTTTCTCTATTTATCATGTACATTAGGTATAGTATACTCTTTTCCCCCACCGGGTGCAACTAATTTATTATATTCGACTCAAAAGCGTCCCGTATAGAAGAAGAGGCGCCGCAGCCCAAGAGGCAGAGTTCATAAAAAAGCACTTCAGGCGGAAAGCCTGGAGTGCTTTATGGAAATCAGGAGATTATCCTTCGCAGGGGCAGGTGTAGCAGACGCCCTCTTCATGGATGATGCGTTCCGAACCGCGGCTAGCCTTGCCCACAATGATCTTGTATTTGTCTTTAAGCTCCGTCATGTCGACATCGAACTGATAGAAACCCTGGCAATCGGTGGTGGTATGTGCGACGCCCTCGTATTCAATTTTGCCGTGGCAGCTGAAGTACCGCAGCAGTGTTACCAGAGCCCCCTTGACCGGCCGGCCTTCGCAATCGTTGACCTGACCCCACACCCGGACACTGCGCTGGCTTTTGACGGTAATATCCGCTCGAACCTCACAATCGCCGTGCTCCAGATCGATATCCGTTTCGTTGCCGACGATGTCCTCACATACGCCGATATCCGCTTGAAACTCTATTTCATCAAACATAAATGACCCTCCGCATGATAGGTATTGGTTGGTTCGCTGCAATATAGAAGGTTTACTTCTGATGCGGTGAGCCTACCTTCAGGCCATTATATGCCGTGGGACTGGCTTTGCGATTGCCTGTCTATCCTTTGACGAAAATTATTTGCTGGCAGCCTTGATGGGAGCGCGCCGGAGGAGCAGCCAGTCGATCAGACCGATGACGACCGCGGCGATACCATTCAACAGCGTGAAGGTCCACGGACTTTGCAGCACGAAATCGATCAGTTCAGCCGCTATCGACATCGCAATTGACCACAGGGCGGGGATACTGTCCAGGAAAAGGGGGATGCCCATAAAGAGCACCAGAGGCGTGCCGATGGCAACAACCAGTGTCCACGTTTTGTTGAGCCGATAGAAGAGCAG
>JAEZJA010000173.1 GCA_023415895.1 Bacillota bacterium | reverse complement strand
AGATTACGGAGTATTTAAAACACTATAAAAATTTTGCGGCGGATGACGACGCCAACGGCCCGGTGTATTTTCTGCGGGCGATGAACGATAAGCAGCCTGATCGGGAATTGACTGCCGAGGATGTCGCTCACGCGTGGCTGAATTATACCCGCAACGGCATCGGTATGTTCTGGTGGGGCGGGGAAGGGGTCAGCACGGAGCATACCGCCTATAACAATCTGAAAAATCATATTCCCGCACCCCGGTCGGGAAGCGTGGCGCAAAACGGCCGCACCCTTGCCGAACAGATCGGCGGCCAGATTTTTATTGATACGTGGGGACTCATCTGGCCGTCCAACCCCGAAAAAGCCGCGGAATATGCCATGAAAGCCGCCTGCGTTTCTCATGACGCAAACGGTCTGTACGGTGCCGCGTTTGTGGCGGCCTGTATCGCCAGCGCCTTTTCGGCAGCGTCCATACAAGACATCCTCCAAGCCGGTTTGTCGGTTATCCCGCAGGACTGTGAATACCGGCGTGTGGTCGAAAGCGTCTGCCGCTTTCATCGCGAGCACCCCGAGCGTTTCGAGCCCTGCATGGACTATTTGATAAGGGAGTGGGGCTATGACCGTTATCCGGGAGTCTGTCACATCATCCCCAACGCCGGTGTTTGTGTGCTGTCGTTGCTCTATGGCAACGGCGATTTCGGGCGTACGATTGAAATTGCCTCCATGTGCGGCTGGGATACCGACTGCAATGCCGGAAACGTGGGAACCATTCTGGGGGTCTTGAACGGCCCGGAAGGACTGCCGAGGCGTTATCGTGAGCCCATCAACGACAGCATCATATTGTCCGGGGTATCCGGTTATCTGAATAGTCTCGATGTGCCCAGCTATGCCCGGGAGGTGGCGCAGATCGGTTATCGCCTGGCGGAGGAAGTCATGCCCGAGCATGTCCGGCCTTATGCGCCGGGCACGCTGCATTTTGACTTTGAGCTGCCCGGCTCGACGCATGGTCTTCGCTTGTCCGACCAGATCCGCTTCATGAAACGGCACAGCACAAAAATCGCGTACAAGGGGACAGGAAGCCTCGAGATCGTTCTCGACCGTATCCTGCCCGAGGACAGCTGCCGGGTGTATTACAAGCCGTTCTACCGCCGCCATGATTTTGATAACGAACGGTATAAGCCGGTATTCTCCCCGCAGGTGTACAGCGGCCAGAGCGTGAGCTGCAGAGTGTATCTGGAATTGTGGAACGCCGGGCAGATCACGCTGACGCCCTATGTTCATTTCAGTATGCGGGACGAGGAGCGGCGTTTGGAGCCGGTGAACCTCGAGCAAAACCAGTGGATGCCCATCGGCTTCACGGTTCCCAATTCGCATGGAGACTGTGTGGACGAGATCGGGTTTGTTGTGCAGGCTTCGCCCGAAACGACTAGCCGCGTGTTCGGGCATTTGTTTGTGGATGAGTTTGTTGTGGACGGGCCGGCCGACTACGAGATCGACATGCAGCTTCAAAAAACGGAATTCAGCCAGATTACGCCATTTTCGATGCATCAGGGGCATTGGTCTTTGTCGGACGGCTGCCTTTGCTGCCGCAGTGAAGACGACGCCATGGCGTTTACAGGCAATTATTACGCTAGCGACATTGCTTATGAAGCGGATGTGCAGCCGCTGGAAGGTGAGTCCCATGCCCTCACCATCCGCATGCAGGGTATTGAACGGGGCTATGTCTTTGGCTTCGACGGTGAAAACCAGGTATCCTTGACCCGCCTGTGCTACGGCAAAACGGTTATGGAGACAGTGATCTATCCCTGGGAGGCAAAAGCTTGGTATCATTTGCGCATAACCGCCGCCGGAGACCGGCTGTGCGGGTATATCAACGGCAAACTGGTTATTGAAGCCACGGATAGCAGCTTCGCTTACGGCATGGTGGGTTTATACGTCGGAGAACAGGGGGATTGCCGCTTTCGGTCATTCCATGTACGCTCCTTATAGGACTAGCGGTCAGTGCATAGCCTGAAGCAAATCATGGGAATATCAACTGCGTTAGATTGTATACAGCGTTGGAGGATAAAGAGTGAAAGGAATGGTCATAAATATGAAGCGGCAACCAGCCTTTCTATGCAGTATGTTACTGTGTTTATCCCTGCTAACCGGCTGTGCGAAAACCATCCCAGAATCCACCAAAGCCTCTATGGAATCGACGATGACACAAGACTCCTCTGCTACGGAAAATGCTACGACACAAACAACGGTCACGCCGACCAAGGCTACACCGATTGTGCTGCCAGGGTTCAATATTCACAGTGAATTGCAGCAGCAATATTTGTCCGATCCCGATGTACACAGTGTGAATCTTTATGCAAATGGAACCCAAGAACTCAGCCGTCCCCAACCACTCCACATAACGTGGGAGGCAATGGATGGCGCGAAATCCTACCTTTTGTTGGTCGCCGAAGAGGGCGATTTAGACAATGCGTGGACGTTCCCTGCGACTTCCACCAGCTATGACCTATACAACTGCAAAATTGGCACCACCTACTGCTGGGCCGTGCAGGCGGTTGATGCAAACGGCAAAGTCGGCACGCAGCTGCCGTGGACCAAATTTACAACGGCTGATCAAACCCCGCGCAACCTTTACTGCGGCGAAATCACGAATATGCGTGACATCGGCGGTTGGCAAACCGTAGACGGCAATCGCGTGAAGCAGGGTTTGCTATATCGCAGTGGTCAGCTGGACAAGAATGGGGATCCCGTGATTACCCCCGAAGGGGTCACCACGATGGTGGAACAGCTGCATATACGCACCGAAATTGATATTCGTGAAGAGAAATATGCTCTGAGTGCCAGCGTGGTCAAAGGTGTTAACTATATTAGCCTGCCGATGGGTTACGATTCTATGGTTACGCAAAGAAACAACTTGCAGGTTTGCAAGATATTCGAACTGCTGGCGGATGAGAACAACTACCCGATTCTCATCCACTGCAGCATCGGTACAGACCGTACGGGCTATCTGTCTTTCCTCATCAATGGTGTGCTGGGCGTCGATGAAAATGATTTGTACCGTGACTATCTTTTTTCGAACTTCGGTACAATCGAATCCTCTCGTGCATTAAAAGACATTACGGGTCAATATGTCAAACGCATCCGGATGAAGGAGGGCGAAACGTGGCAGCAGAAGACGGAAGCCTTTCTGCTTACCATTGGCGTAAATAAGGAACAACTTGACGGTGTTCGCCGTATTCTTTTGGAAAAAGCTCGCTGAAAGCCGTTTAGAATTTGCGTTAATGCTAGTCAGGACCCCCGGCAAGCCGGGGGCTTGACTAAGCCCTAGAAGGGCATAATACCGGCTGGCCTCTAAAGAGGCGCCCGAAAGGTCTGACCAACGCATCGGCTTTCTCGGGCTGCCCC
>JAEZJA010000162.1 GCA_023415895.1 Bacillota bacterium | reverse complement strand
GTCTGCGACAATGCCTGCGCCAAACGCAGCTGTCCCTTCAAGATATGGCCGTTATACGTCCCCAGCACCACACCGGTGTGCCCACGTGCCGTGGCCACGATGCGTTCAACGTCCTCCTCGCCCGGATCCTTGGGACTGACCAGGGCCTCGCCCTTTCCTGCAAGGCGCTGCAGTTCCTGCGCAAAGGTGATCGACTCTGTGCTGCTGTCCGATACCAGCGTTGCGCGATAATCGGCGCAGCCCACAAACAGCGGATTCTCGCCTAGCGGCGGCATGCCGTCGTTGGGCAGCTGCACCGCCGTAATCGTGCTCCGCCGCACAGCCTTGACACGCTCACGCTGCTCCTCCGGGCCGGGCAGCGCCATCAAGGGCTGCATTGCTTCACACCGGCGTTTATGTTCCAGCACGCGTGCCACGCTGTGCTCCATCTCCTGGGCATCCAGTTCACCCGTACGCAACGCCTGCTCGATACGTTCCACCGCTTGCATGGCAAGAGACGAGGAATGAGACAGGAAGACCAGATCAACCCCCGCGTTCATAGCAGCCAGTACACCGTTGACCGTTCCGTAGTAAGACTGGATGGCCTGCATTTCCATGCAGTCCGAGATAATCAGTCCCTCAAAGCCGAGACGGCCGCGCAGAATATCGGTCATGATCGTGCGGGACATGGTGGCGGGAACGGCCATGGACTCCAGCTGAGGAAAAAGGATGTGTGTGGTCATCACGGCGGGAACCCCCGCTGCAATACCTGCGCGGAAGGGGATTAGCTCGCTTTGTTCAAGCTGTTCGAGCGATTTGTCAATGCACGGCAGCCCGATATGGGAATCCACCGCCGTGTCTCCATGGCCGGGAAAATGCTTGAGGCAGGCATACACGCCCCCATCCAGCAGTCCCCGCAGCATAGCCGTTCCATACGTCGCCACCTGTTCGGGGGCGTCCCCGAAGCTGCGTACGCCGATGACCGGATTGTCCGGATTGCTGTTGACATCCATATCGGGCGCGAGGTTAAAATTAAGTCCGCAGCGGCGCAGTTGGGCCGCCGTCATACGTCCCATCTCGTAGGCGTTGGCGGGATCTCCCGTTGCCGCCAGCGCCATTGCGCCGGGACTGTTCGCATCGATATCAGGCAGACGTGTCACCACGCCGCCCTCCTGGTCAATCGTAAGGAAGGGGGGCTGACCCGTCTGCTCGATAATCAACTGCCGAAGCTGGGCGCACAGGCGGGTAAGCTGGGCTTCATCCACGATATTGTGACGAAACAAAATCACATTGCCCACCTTATACTCGCGTACAAGACGGACAAAATCGGCATCCGGCTCGGTTCCCGGAAATCCGGCAACCAGCCGTTGGCCGATTTTGTAACGAAGAGAGTCTGCCGACATGCGTGCGGCCTCCTTAAGCATAAAGATGATAGGTGGATGAACGCTGTGCGAAAGCATTTTCCTGCTCCTCGCAGCCTTCCAGCACCCAGGCGGCGGTCCAGCCGGGCTGTTCAAAGCGCCGATGTCCGGCCAGCAGAGAGATAAAGGGACGTCCTCCCTGCGTATAGGGCGGCAAAAAAGCAAAGTCCGACGGCCAGCGTTCGTGGATCAGCGAAAGCAGTGTAACGCCCACGGTCAGCGGACGGATGGTGTGCGCGTCCGTCACGTGCAGATGCACCCCACCGCACAAGCACCCCTGATGCTTGGAGGTCGTGGGTTCAAAAAACTGCGGTGTGGCGATTACACCGGGCAAATTACAGCGGTTGAAGGCACGTGCCAATTCTTCGGCATCGGCAATATAGGGCGCGCCGATGATGGCAAAGGGATCGGCTGTTCCCCGCCCCTCCGAAAGGGTTGTCCCTTCGAACAGGCAGGTGCCAACATACAGCAGCGAATTATCAAAACGGGGAAGGTTGAGGCTGGGCATAATCCACGGACGGTTCCAGTCGGGGAACAGCATGGATCGCCGCCATCCTTCACACGGGATAACCGTCAGTTCACAGCCCCACGCGCACTCGGCATTGACCATGCGGGCAAATTCGCCCGGTGTCAGCGCATAACGGTTGGGCAGCGGGTAACAGCCCACAAAGCTCGTCAGCGCACTATCCAGCGGCAGACCTTCCACCATCCAGCCGCCCAGCGGATTGGGCCGGTCAAGAACAACCAGCGGTTTCCCCGCCTTGGCGCAGTCCTCAATCAAATAAAACAGCGTAGACAAAAAGGTATAATACCGGCTGCCGACGTCCTGAATGTCGTACACCAGCACATCGAAGGTATCCAGCATTTCGGGGGTCAGTCGTTTGGTATCCTTGCCATACAGACTGAACACTGGCAAGCCGGACAGCGCATCCGTATACCGCGGCACAAACGCCCCCGCCGAGCAATCGCCGCGTACCCCGTGTTCCGGTCCAAACAGCACGGTCAGACGGCTGACCTGCTGCAGTGCCTCGGTTGTCGAACGATTGTCCGATGTACGTCCGGTAGGGGTTGTAATCAGCCCGATACGCGCATCCTTCCACAAAGCAAGGGTCGGCTCCAGATGGTCGGCACCCACGCGAAGAGAGGATTTCATCACAAACCGTCCTTTCTCACAAGAGCCTTATGCCGGGTCGCGGATCGGCCGGGTGACGCGAAGCACCTCAGCGATACGCCCACCGGCTTGCTCAAGACGGCCAGCCGCCTGATCTGCGTCCCAACCGCACAAGAGCATGACAATGGCCGTTTTGGCGTTATAGCCGCACGCCTCCAGCGCTCTGCGCGCCTCAGCCTCATCACAGTTTGTCGCCGAGCAGACAATAGACACACAGCGGTGAACCAGCTTTTCATTGGTGGGCAGCACATCCACCATCAGATTGCCATAAACCTTACCCAGACGGATCATGGTACAGGTGGACAGCATATTCAGAACCATTTTCTGTGCCGTACCGCTCTTCATACGGGTTGATCCCGTCACCACCTCGGGGCCGGGCATGGGGGCAATGGCGATATCACCCGCTCTGTCCACCTCGCTTCCGGGGAAGCAGGTCAGTGCAATGGTTGACGCGCCAATTTCATGGGCATAGGCCATGGCCCCCAACACATAGGGCGTGCGCCCGCTCGCCGCAATGCCGACCAGCACATCCCTGCAGGAAAAATGGATGTTGATCAGATCGCCCTTGGCGAGGTGTGTATCGTCTTCGGCGTTTTCCACCGCCTTAAAAACGGCTTGTTCGCCGCCCGCCATGATGCACTGCACCAGCGAAGGGTCGGTGGAAAAGGTCGGCGGGCACTCCACCGCATCCACGATGCCCAGACGGCCGGATGTTCCCGCGCCGCAGTAAATCAAGCGTCCGCCACTGCGTATGCGGTCATAGATGAGATCAACGGCAGCGGCAATATGCTCCGCTTCCTTTTCCACTGCTAAAGCAACCTTTTGATCCTCGCGATTGATCAGCCGCACCATTTCCAGTGTCGACATGGTGTCTATGTGAGCCGACGCGGCGTTGCGTTGCTCCGTCGGAATGTGTTCCAGATTAAACATACGATAACCTCCTGCTTTCTTAAGCGCAACAACCTGATGAAAAAGCTTCGCCTTTCACAAGGATCTGATAACCTTGTGCTCCTCGGGCAGCACCATATACGCCTCCGCATAAGGTTTGCGCGCTTCGATTCCCCGCAGACGCTTGAGGTGGCAATAGTATTCGTAATACGGGAAGCTGACCGAGCCGGTCACAAACCAATGGGTCTGCACGGCTTTCTGCCACAGCTCGAATCCTTCCTTGCTGACCTCCTGATAGATATACGGCCGAAAGCCTGTGGCATCCTCCCAGTTTTCCGTAAACAGCAGCCCGGCAAAATGGGCGGCATCCTTGCGGATAAATCCCGGCGTGGCCGCATAAAACCAAGCGTCCTGTACGATGCGGTGACAGGCTGCGTGATCTTTGTGCATGGACTGGCTGTGATGGGTCAGAATACGGTCGGGCCGCACCGCACGAATCACATCGCAAACCTTCAGGCGTACCTCGTCAGTATCTGGCAGCAGCCCATCAGGGTAATCCAGCACCTGCGCCGATCCCCCTAACAGGTGGGCAAAAGCCTGCGCTTCATCACATTTCTGACCGCGATATTCCCCGAACTCCCGTCCCTTGGGGGCCCCTTTTTCTCCGGCGGTCAAGGCCAATGTCACAATACGACCGCCACGCACGGCACAAGAGGCCAGATACCCGCCCGCCGTCAGTTCCATATCGCCGACATGGGCGCCGATGGCCAAAATCGTCTCACTCATGCAAAGTCCTCTTTTCCTTTTCGTTTGCAGACAAGAACTTTTTTACAGCGGCTTAATCAGCACGCCGAAGGTACGCACAGTCACAAAACCCGCACCCTCATAGATCCGTTTAGCAGGATTGTCCTCACCCGTAAACAGCGACATATAGCGCGCACCCGCCTGCTTTTCGGCTTCACACAAACGGAAAAACAGCAGCCGTCCCAGGCCGTGATGCTGATATTGCGGAGCGACACCGATACCCGCAAAATAGCCCCTCCCGCTCGGTTCCGGGTATACAGGGCCGGCAAAACCGGCTACCACATTTCCGGCCAGAGCCACCGGCAACACCTGTTTTTTGGCCGCCGCCTCGGTGATCTGCCGCGTCCAGTCGGGGTTGTCCAATGCCCTGAGCATCTCCGCGAGTCCCGTATGCCGCTGCGCATCATAGAGTGCCACGGTATAGCCTTGTGAAGCCGCTTTTTGTTCGAGGTACTTCACCTCGGCGGGTATTTCAAAATCCGCCAAATCACGCACCATGGCGCATTCGCGCGCAACCTCGATGTACTCGTGGTTGCGCATCCGCTCATAAAGCGGCTGATCGGTGGCAATGCCCGGCATGTTGTTGTGCTCGAACCCCGGCGTTCCCGGAAGTATCCACGGCAGGCGCATCGGATTGAAAAAGGTGACCGCACTGAACGTTTTGCTGGCACGCCGGAAAGAATCCTCCAGCGCATCGAGCAGCAAAAACGTCGTTTGCTCCTTATCAAACGGTTCATCGACCAGCAGACAGGTAAAATACCCTCTCTCCTGTCCCCGGGGAAGTTCCTCACCCGTGCAGCCGCACACAAAGCCATGCACCTCGTTTGCATCCACCAACACAAACGCGTGTTCACACGCAAAATTCGGATGTTTAAACAGCAGCGTATCCAATGCCGCGGCGTCCCGGGGCGCATACCCCAGACGGGGCGCATGGCGCTCCCACAGCGCCGCTATGGCATTACGATCCTCTTTTATGTACTGACGGATCATCGCTTTCCCGTCCTTTCCGTTTGCCAAATGAGGGAACTCACCCCTTGACAGCCCCTACGGTCACGCCCTCAAGAAAGTACTTTTGCAGGGAGAAAAACAGGATGAATATCGGCTCAGCCGATACCGTGGCACCGGCCATCATGGGGCCGAACAAGGCCGTGTTAGCAAATTTGAACTGCTTCAGGCCAACCTGAATCGTGTACATGCTGTCCTTGGTGGTCGCGAGGAAGGGCCAGAAGAAGTTGTTCCAGCTGGACAGGAAGGTGTTGATGGCCAGAACAGCCAGAATGGTCTTGGACAGCGGCAGAACAATGCGCACAAACACACCGGGATGACTGCAGCCGTCCAGCTTGGCGCTTTCGATCAGCTCGCCGGGGATGCTCGAAAAAAACTGTTTGGTCAGAAAAATGTTGTAAGTGGTCACAAGACCTGGCAGCACCAGACCGGGAAAGGTATTGGAAAGGTTGAACTCGCTGACGATCAGGATATACAACGGCACCTGCGTGACCTGATAGGGTATCATCATGCCGACCAGAATGATATAAAACAAGATTTTTCGGCCTTTGAAATTGAGTTTGGCAAAAGCGTAACCCGCCATGCTGGCGAAGATGACGTTGCCCAGCACCTGAAGCACCGCCACAGTCAGCGTGTTGGTCAGCCATTTGTAGCTGTAGGCGCTGAACTTAAAAAAGGCCTTGTAGGAGTCCAGACTCCAGGAGGAGGGAAAAATAGTGCGGGCTGTATCGGTACCCTCTATAGCCGGCCCAAAGGAATTGAGCATCATGTAAAACAGCGGAAACAGGCAGGCCAGAGCCAGAGCCAACAGAAGGACGATGAGAATGGCGTTGCGCAGATACAGTATTTTTTTATTGTTGACATGCTGGGAATACAAGCCGGTATTTGTCACAAGTATCTGCCCCCTTAATACTCAACGTCAGAGC
>JAEZJA010000091.1 GCA_023415895.1 Bacillota bacterium | reverse complement strand
AAACAGACGAGATTGGAAGATACCACAGCCTGTGCGCCAAGGCATTACGGCTTAGCTATATCCATTTTGTTGCGGAACTTCCCAAAGCTCCAAAGACTTTTGCTGCACTTGTTGACTACAAGAAATGCAGAGCCGGTTCCATGGATACCCTCTTTACATAAGTTGAATGAGCCGAATGAGTCGAAAAATGAATTTTACCAGCAAATTGGATGAGCTCTTCCCTTTTGCCATTTCAAAAGCGGTCAAAAATAACATGATATTATATAAATGGAAAATATTGACATGTTGTAAATAGTGTAGTATACTTTATACATGTTGAGTAAAGAATTATATTTTACTCAAACAAAGATTACAAGAATAAGGGGAGATAGTAGTGAAAAAGTTTTTGGCAGTTTTATTGGCGTGCGCAATGATTATTCCTATGTGTGTATCCTGCGGCACGAAGCCCGTCGGTTCAAACACAGCTGCTGGCAAAAAAGTCGGCATTTCCATGCCAACAAAATCCCTGGAACGTTGGAACAGAGACGGTTCTTACCTTGAGAATCAATTCAAAAGCAAAAACTGCGAAGTAAAACTTACATATTCCGACAACAAGATCGACCAGCAGGTGAAGGATATTGAAAATCTTATCGCTGATAAGGTAAACCTTCTTGTTATAGCCGCTATCGATGGCGAATCTCTCTCCAATGTTTTGAGCACTGCTAAGAGCGCTAACATTCCCGTAATTGCCTATGACCGTTTGATCATGAACACCGATTCCGTCGCCTACTATGTTTCCTTCGACAACTACAAAGTCGGTCAGCTGCAAGGCCAATACGTCATCGACAAACTCGGACTGAAAACAGATGATAAATCCAAGACCTACAACATCGAGTTCACCGCGGGTGACCCTGCTGACAACAACGCAACCTTCTTCTTCAACGGCGCTATGGATACCTTAAAGCCTTTCATCGAGGCCGGCATCCTAAAGATTCCGTCGAAGCAAACCACATTCCAACAGGTTGCAACGGCATCCTGGGATACCAAGAACGCCATGAACCGTATGCAGAACATTCTTGGTTCTTTCTATTCTGACGGTACAAAGCTTGATGTCGCCCTTTGCTCAAACGATTCCACCGCACTTGGTGTGACTCAGGCCATCGGCTCTGACTATAAGGGTAGCAACACCCCCATCATCACCGGACAAGACGGCGACGAAGCTAACCTCAAGAACATTGTTGACGGCAAACAGTCGATGACCGTTTACAAAGCGGTTGCGAACGAAGCGGTTGTCACTCTGGATGTCGGCATGGCCATGCTTGAAGGCAAAAAGCCTGACGGATCCATCATTCAGTCTGCTGGCTGGAAATTTGATTGCGTCTATGATACAAAATCCTACGACAATAAGAAGGGCATCGTTCCTTCCTATCTGCTTGTACCAAACGTTGTAACCAAAGAAACCATTCAAAAAGACCTTGTTGACACCGGATACTATACAATGGACGGCAATTATCCAAAAGCAGTGAAGTAATTTCATATTGGCCGAACTGGGCGGGGTTGTTTGCCCCGCCCAGTCTTTGATTATACGATTCAAGGGGGCATTGACTTGCCAGACAATGACAGCATATTACTGATGAAAAACATCACAAAGCTTTACCCGGGCGTCAAGGCATTGGATAATGTCAATCTTGAGGTGCAGCGTGGCGAGATTCACGCACTGGTTGGCGAAAATGGCGCGGGCAAATCAACCTTGATGAATATTTTAAGTGGGACCATACCGTTTGGCCAGTATGAGGGCACAATCCTCTTTGACGGAGCGGAATGTCAGTTTAAGCAGATATCCGACAGTGAAAAATTGGGCATTGTGATCATTCATCAGGAATTAGCCCTCATACCCGAGCTTTCCATCGGCGAGAACATGTTTCTCGGTAACGAACGCAAGGGTAGGCTCGGCATTGATTGGGATGAAACTTACAGTCAGGCGAATAAGCATCTCAGAAATGTTGGGCTCAAGGAAAACTCTACAACGCTCATCAAGGATATCGGTACCGGAAAACAGCAGTTGGTTGAAATTGCGAAAGCCCTATCCAAGAACGTGAAACTGTTAATTCTGGACGAGCCTACATCCTCTTTGAACGAAGCGGATTCGAAAATGCTTTTAGACATGCTTTTGCAATTTAAGAAGCAGGGCATGACATCGATTATTATTTCTCACAAGCTTTCAGAAGTTGCATATGTTGCAGACAAAATCACTGTGCTTCGTGATGGTTCAACAATTGAAACCATCGATAATGGCAACCGCAATATTGATATAGATCGCATTATACGGGGAATGGTCGGTCGTGAACTGACCAATCGTTTCCCCCCCAGAGAGCATAACGTCAGCTCGGAAGTGGTTATGGAAGTAAAGAACTGGTCGGTGCATCATCCGGTTTATACGGAGAGATGTGTAGTAAATAACGTTAGCTTTCATGTACATAAGGGCGAGATTGTTGGATTTTCCGGGTTGCAGGGCGCCGGTCGCACCGAACTGGCGATGTCGCTGTTCGGGAAAAGTTATGGCAGTGGGATCACCGGCCAGGAATTTTTAAACAATGAGGAAGTCCATTTTAAAACCGCCCAAGATGCCATTAAGCGCGGCCTTGCTTATGTAACGGAGGACCGTAAGACCAACGGATTGGTTTTGATCAACTCCATCGCATGGAACACGACGGTGGCACGGCTTGATAAGGTCTGCGGAAAAATGGGAATTGTCGATATTGGCATGGAGAATCAGTTTGCCGAGCAATACAAAGACATTATGGCAACAAAAACACCATCCGTGCAGCAGATTGTCAATAACCTTTCGGGCGGCAATCAGCAAAAGGTATTGCTGTCAAAATGGATGTTCGCGGATCCGGATGTTCTGATTCTGGATGAGCCGACCCGAGGCATTGATGTTGGGGCAAAGTACGAGATTTACTGCATCATGAACGATATGGTTGCGCAGGGCAAATCGGTTATTATGATTTCGTCCGAGCTGCCCGAACTTCTTGGGATGTGCGACAGAATCTATGTCATGAATGAAGGTTCTCTGGTAGCCGAGTTCGACAGCGCTGAAGCAACGCAGGAGAAAATTATGGGGGCAATCCTTCGATCCGGCAAAAACGATATGACCGATGTTCAGATGGACGCGTAGGAGGCTAAACAATGAATGAGTCGTCAAAAGCATCTGTAAAAATTTCTTCCGTAATCAAAAAGTATACGATGACCATTGCCTTGGTCGTGGTCTTTGTTTTTTTCACAATACTGACAGACGGCCGGTTGCTCTATGCACAAAACATTTCAAATTTACTGCTTCAAAACGCGTACGTGCTGGTCATGGCATGCGGTATGTTATTGTGTATTCTTACGGGTGGTAACGTCGATCTTTCAATTGGTGCTACACTTGGCCTTGTCGCAGCTGTTGCGGCACAATTGATGGCTCAAAGTTCACTGGGGGCCATACCGACTATCCTCATCGCCATGGCCATTGCTTGCCTGATTGGTATCTGGCAAGGCTTTTGGATTGGTTATGTGCACATTCCGCCCTTCATTGCTACTTTGGCGGGCATGTTCCTGTTCAGAGGGCTCGCGCGTGTTGTGCTGGCTTCCAAAACCGTCAATATCGGGAACGCAAATTTCCTGAACATTTTCATTTCGTATGTAAGTATTCCGGGCTTGGACAATAGTAATCTGCATTTGTCTGCACTGATTGTAGGCATACTCGTCGCCATCTTCCTAATGGTGTTTACTATTTACAACCGTGCCAAAAAGATTAAGAAAAATTACGTCGTCGACTCCATGGCAGCAACTATTATCCGAATTGCGATTATCGATATTCTGATCGTCCTATACTGCTGGAAGCTTGCAAACTACAAGGGCATTCCGGTTATGCTGCTTTGGGTTCTGCTGGTAGTCCTTATTTTCTCATTTATTACAAGCAAAACCGCTTTCGGACGTTATTTCTACGCTGTCGGCGGCAACGAGAAAGCAGCGAAGCTGTCGGGTATCGACCCGAGAAAGGTGTATTTCTGGGCTTACTTCCTGATGAGCGTGCTGGCGGGATTCTCGGGTTTATTGGTATCCGCTCGTATCGGTTCGGTTGACGGGAGCATGGGGAATACCTATGAAATGGACGCCATCGGCGCCTGCTTCATTGGCGGCGCATCGGCGTACGGTGGTTCGGGTACCGTTCCCGGTATTATGGTCGGCGCTATTCTTCTTGGCGTTATCAACCAAGGTATGTCCATCTACGGCTTGCCGGATGAGTGGCAGTACGTCATCAAGGGTGCCGTGCTCTTAATTGCTGTTATCTTTGATGTTGTATCCAACCACAAAGTAGGAAAAGCGTAATGTCACAATTGCTGAAGGTTAATGGGTATGGGGAAAGTCGTGTGACAAAAAAATCTTGAAGTGGCCTGTTGCAGCATTTGAAACGTGAGGTTTGCTTATGAAGCATTTGGCGAGCGAAACATTTCTTTCAAAGAAAAATCAAGCACGCATCAAACTAGGCCTTCGCGTACTGGTTGCATTGTACATTCTATACCTGACGAAGGGGATTATTGAAGCCGCCTTAAAGGGAACGAGCACCATGCCTGCGTGGGTTATTGTACTCGTCAGCGCCGTATTTATCTTATCATCGGTCTCCTTTTGCTTTTACGCATGGCGGCAATATAGACGTTCTCTTGTTGATATAGAAAAAGTTGATGAAAAAGTTGATGAGCAAACCAGTAAGTAAAGTAAGTAAACAACAAAAAAATCAATAAGGTTTCTTTCATATCCCCAGTAGAATCGTTGGTATGCATGCCAGCAGACATGTACACCAAGTATTTTGCTGGGGAATAGTATTTTATAATTTTCTAATTACATCTTTGACACATGGATTGTAACACAAACACATTTATCAGGCGCAGGTGAAAAAAAGGAGGAAAAAAGATTGCCGGACATGGCTTTCACCATCCCGGCAATCGGAAATGATTGTCATGCTTTTATGACCGTTTTAGCTTGCGTTTCAATGCTTGCAGTAAGCCGGTCAAAATTCCCCATAAATATCGGAATTCGGGCGTGCGGTGAAATAGCAGCAAAATAATGGTGTTCGGTACTACGATACAAATACCTAGGCGGCCGATAATGGTTAAAAAGGTCAATCCTTTAATCAGAGAGCATAGGAATAAAGTTAACCCACCGACAACGACAATGACACCCGTATATAGAAGATATCGACGAAAGTAAGGGGCAGCGGATTGTTCAAATCCATATTTGTATAGAATATATGGTTCAATCCAGGTGCATACGGTGAGCGTACTGATAGCAGTGCCGATGAATATACCAATGGTTCCAAACTGATAGCCCAGCACTAT
>JAEZJA010000273.1 GCA_023415895.1 Bacillota bacterium | reverse complement strand
GTACCGGGTAACGCATGCGTTTAAAGTCATGTTTACCAAAAAGCTGAGACAAGGAAGGGCTGGATATGGCTGTAGACTTCCAAACAAAGAATGAGTGATTGCACTTTTTGTCGCAGCAACGGTAGTTGCTGTAGTGCTCATAATCGTGGTGCAGGAAGCTGGCTTTTCCACAAACCGGGCAGGGCGGGTAGCCCCGCCGACAATTTGCCCCCTCCGCCCTCGGGCGTTCGGGTGCAAATTGATGATGGCAGTTTCGGCAGAGATATTTCTGATACCATCAGGATCTTTGCCGTAACGATAAAATGAGTGGTTGTTGTTGCACTTTGGACATGAAAAATGGTATGATTTCACCATGAGAACATCTCTCCTTTTTGGGAGGTACAGTGTTTTGTGGTGAAACTATTGTACCAGAAGGGCTGAGGTGTTCTCAACTTTCATTTAACTTTACAATACGACCGATTGCGAAAGGAGGAAGTCTCATGAAAAGCCAGGAAAAGCGCTTGTCCATGAAGGGATTGAGCAAAGACTATCTCAAATGGGCAGCGTATGGCCTGATTTTGATTCTTACGACCATTGTTCAGGCACTTCCCCATGGGCTTCCGACCATCGCAGGTGGACGGCCACTGCTGATGATCCCCGTGGTGGTGTGTATTGCCATGTTTGAGGGGCCGGTCGACGGTGCGATCGCCGGTATGGCGGGCGGCTTGCTGTGGGATCTGTTCTCCGACCGCCTGCTTGGCTTCAACGCGCTGATACTGCTGATTCTGTGCTGTGCCTGCGGCCTGCTGTCCCAGCTGCTTATCCGCAACAATCTGATTTCTTCCATGCTGATGGTCTGTGCCTCGCTGATCGTGCAGGGTGTGCTGGACTGGTTTTTCAATCATGTGCTGGTGAGACAGCCCGAACCGCTGTATGCACTGCTGCACCTGACCATCCCCCGTATTGTCTATACGCTGGTGTTGACGCCACTATTGTATTTGGTAGTCTATGCCGTGTGTCGCTTCCTGAGAAGCCACAACTGATGGCTTTTTGTGAACTGTATGCTCACTCACCCCGGAGGATAAAGGAGAACGACTATGGAACGACCCCATTATGGTATTACCAAGCGCCGCGCCGCCGCTTTGATGGCCGTACTCGCCATCATACTGGCCGGTTACTCGGTGCGCTTGTTTGATATACAAATCATGAACGGCGATCGCTACGGAGCCATTGCGAGCGCAGGGGATGCGGTCAAAGTCCCCATTGCGGCCTCCCGCGGTGAGATACTCGATCGTTATCTGAAACCACTGGCTGTCAATCGCACCAGTTTTTCAATTATATTTGATTATGCGTATTTTCCGCGCGGCAGTTCGGACGAGGTGCAAAAGCAACAAAACGATATTATTTTGTCCCTGACCGAGCTTTTGACCAGACAGCAGGCCACCTGGAGCGATACGCTGCCCATTACCAAGACAACGCCGTATGCCTTTGAAGAGGGACGGGACAGCAGCATTGCCTATCTGAAAAGCGACAACATGCTGCGTATGGCAGATTACGCTACGGCTGAGCAATGCATGGCGGAACTGGTGGAAAAATTTGCGCTGCAGGCCTATACACCCGAACAGCAGCGAACGATCGCGGGTGTGCGGTATGAAATGAAGTACCGCAACTTTTCGCTGACCAATGCCTTTGTCTTTTCCTCGGATATATCCGAACAGACCTATACGATCATTCTGGAAAACAGCAACAAGTATCCCGGTGTCAATGTGCAGACGACGCCTGTGCGTGAATATGTCGGCGGTACGGTCGGTTGTCATCTGCTCGGCACGGTGGGTTACATTTATGCCGAGGAATATGCAAACCTCAAAAGCCAAGGCTATTCACTCAACGATATCGTGGGCAAGAGTGGCATAGAATCGGCACTTGAAAGCGCCCTGCGCGGCAAAAACGGCGTGAGCACCATCACCCGGGATGCCAATGGCACCGTGGTGGACAAACAGATCACACAGGCGCCGGTCTCGGGCAACAATGTAATTCTGACGCTCGATTATGATCTGCAGAAGGCCGCGCAGGCGGCGCTTGGGGAAAAAATCGCCTATCTGAGGAGTCAGAACGACAAGGGTCATGACGTGCTCAGCGGTGCGGCGGTGGTTCTGGACGTCAAGAACGGCGGCGTATTGACCTGTGCAAGCTGGCCGGATTACGATTTGTCTTTGTATAACACCAATTACAGTCAGTTAATCAAGGATACCGGAAAGCCGCTGTTCAACCGGGCACTCAATGGTGCGTTTGCCATCGGTTCAACAATGAAGCCCTGTGTGGCGACGGCGGCTTTGAATGAAGGCACCATCAATGCCACCGATACCGTTTATTGCGGAGGGGAGTACCTGTTTTTTGCCGACAGCGGCTATACGCCTGGGTGCATGGGCGTTCATTATAACGTCAGTGTTGTCAGAGCGCTGTCCGAGTCCTGCAACGTGTTTTTCTACGATGTTGGACGGCGTCTGGGCATCACCAAGATGAACGAGTATTCCAAGCTGTTCGGGCTGGGACAGAAAACCGGCATTGAAATCGGTGAGACGGCCGGTGTTCTGGCCGGCCCGGCACACCGCAAGAAAAACGGGGAACCCTGGTATGACGGCGATACCTGTCAGGCGGCCATCGGCCAGTCGGATAACCTGATTACCCCCATCCAGCTGGCAGCTTACGCATCCACACTGGCCAACGACGGCGTGCGCTACAAGACCCATCTGGTCAAGGCGACCATGAGCGCAGACGGCACACAGACGATCGTTCAGCCCGAAGTGGCTGCCAAGCTTGATCTGTCCCAACTGGCCATTGATAAGGTGCGTGAAGGCATGGTGGATGTGGTCAAATCCGGTACGGCTCGGACGGATTTTGCGGGCGTGAGTTATACCGTCGCGGCGAAAACGGGTACGGCTGAAGCCGGAAACGGCGGTTCGGATCATGGCGTGTTCATTGCGTATGCGCCCGTCGAGAATCCCGAGGTGGCCATTGCCGTGGTGCTGGAAAACGGTACGTCCCATCCTGCCGCACAGGTCGCCAGACAAATTCTCGACGCCTATTTCAGCGGCAAGAATGCGGGTGCGGCACCCACCCCCGAAGGCCAGCTTCTGCCGTAAACCTGTGAAAGCAGTTTAAAATTCCGCTTTACAATGGAGCTTCGCTTCCACTTTTGTGATTAACGCAACGAGGTTGTTGCCTATTAGTGGGCGGATACTATCCGCCCTACATATCGTCGATGTGGTTTGTCCTCTATCCCACTTCATATAGGACAGTGACTGTTGTCCTTGCAAACGCAAAGGTAGATTCCGCTATGCGGTTATATAC
>JAEZJA010000213.1 GCA_023415895.1 Bacillota bacterium | reverse complement strand
AACCGGGGCCTTGCTGGGTGCCTTGCTGATGGCGGCTGTGCGATAGGCACTTACATGGTGCTTCAATTGACAAAAGCCTTCCCCTTGAGGGGAAGGTGGCGGCGCCAGCTGACGGATGAGGTGTCGTTTCAGAGTAAGCGTTGTACCTTGATGCCCAAATTTATTCCCCTCATCAGTCGCCTTCGGCGACTGCTTCCCCCTCGGGGGAAGCCTTGCAAAAAGCTTCAATTGACAAAAGCCTTCCCCTTGAGGGGAAGGTGGCGGCGCCAGCCGACGGATGAGGTGTCGTTTCAGAGTAAGCGTTGTACCTTGATGCAAAAATTCATTCCCCTCATCAGTCGCCTTCGGCGACAGCTTCCCCCTCGGGGGAAGCCTTGTGAAAGCGTTCATTTGACAAAAGCCTTCCCCTTGAGGGGAAGGTGGCGGCGCCAGCCGACGGATGAGGTGTCATTTCAGTGTAAGCGTTGTACCTTCATGCCCAAATTCATTCCCCTCATCAGTCGCCACAATGCTCTCAAAGAGAGCATTGGAAACAGTCTTCTCGCATCCACGCCGTGGCCGCGTCGAGGGGGAAGCCTTGCGAAAGCGTTCAAACGACAACTACATAGAAATCAATCGGGCGCAAACGCTAGAAAGCGCCAAACAGGGTAAACGGTTCTTCTTTTTTACGATCAAATATGCTATAATAAGCTATAAGCATGACTATAGTCAAAAAATATCTGCGGAATCTGCCATTACCGCATAATCGTGAGGTCTTATTGTGAAATATTCCGACAACAGTTCCCTTCGCCAGCAAACCAACGATCCCGAACAAAGCAACCAGACAGAAGACTATATCAGCGGCCGCAATGCCGTCGGGGAAGCTCTGCGCTCCTCGCGCGCCATCGACCGCGTACTGGTCACCCGCGGCGAACACACCGGCAGCATCGGCATGCTGCTTGGTCAGTGCCGTGACAAGGGCATTCTTATTAAAGAGGTAGACAGCCGCAAACTGGACAGTTTGGTCGGGCCTCACCATCAGGGCATTGTCGCTGTCGCCGCCTGCAAAGGCTATGTAACGCTCGACGATCTGTTTGAGGCCGCTGCCGCCAAGGGAGAACCTCCGTTTTTTGTCGTATGCGACGAGCTGGAGGACCCGCACAATTTGGGAGCAATCCTGCGCACGGCTGACGCTTCCGGCGTCCACGGCGTGATTGTTCCTAAGCGTCGCTCCGCCGGGCTGACTTCGGCCGTATACAAGGCGTCGGCGGGCGCGGTGGAATATGTACCCGTGGCCAGAGTATCCAACATTGCCGATACGCTCCGTGAACTCAAAAAGCGCGGGGTTTGGATATACGGACTGGATATGCAGGGGGAACCCTGGTGCTCGACCGATCTGACGGGGGCAGTTGCTCTGGTCGTCGGTTCAGAGGGACAGGGCATTGGCCGCCTGGTACGCGAGCAGTGTGATTTCATGCTCTCGCTGCCTATGAAGGGGAAGATTTCCTCCCTCAACGCATCGGTCGCCTGCGGTATACTGCTGTACGAAGCCGCACGGCAACGGCAGGGACTGTCGGCACGATAGCCCTGTGCACTTGACTATCACTTGGAAAGGCGTGACGCTTTATGGCATCCTCGGGTAAACCATCGGATTACCGTGTGGACGACATCATTGAAGAAGCCCGGCGAAAGAAGCTGGAGAGATTAAGCCAGCCGGACAAGCAACCGACGCCCGACGCCGGGAATCCGCATGCTTCGGCTGCTCAGCCCGCTGATTCATTTGCTCCCTTGACATCCAAGCGTGAGCGTATTGCGAAGCTCGAGCAGCTGCATTCTCTCCAAACGCCACCGGTCACGGTCTATCCGCTGTCCCATGACAGCGACCCGAAGCTCACATCGCAACCCGCGCCGCAGCCAACGCCGACTCCCGCGCCTGTTCCAGCCCCCTCCCCTGTTCCGGCTCCGGCTCCTACGCCCTCCCCTGTTGTGGGCTCCTCCGGCAGTGTCCCACTGAACACGATTGCTGCCAAAGGCAAAACCCGTTGTGCTCCTATTCCGGCTTCGGTTCGTGCCGAAGAGGAATCGGACGAAGACAACGTCAAAATTTACGTTCCCAAAGCGTCTGCTCCCGCAGCGGGGGCCCCCTCCATGCCCGCTGCGCCGACATCGGCAGCCCAAGAGGAGGAGCAAAACAGTTTCTATTCCCTCCTTGAGCAGGCGGAGTCCGACAGTGACGTTGTCCCACAGCGCGACTGGGAGGAACAGCTTAATACTAAGCGACGCAAAAAGGCGGAGAACTTTCATTTGCATACGCCTATACGTCTGTCGGGCGAGGAGGAAGACAACGATCCTGCCGAGCAGCCCGAGGTCTATGAAGAAGAAGAGATTGAGGATTATACCAGCTACGAGGATACTGCCGCCGTACGCAGCGAATTAACTTACCGCCGCCGTACCGGCTGGCTGCAGGTAATTCTGACAGGAATTCTTACACTGGTGCTCATCGTCGGCGCAGTCGCCGAATACATAAACATCTTGCCCTTTGTAACGCCCGTACTGGTCGTTTGCCTGAATGGGCTGCTGTTGTTTGTATTGCTGCTGGTCAACCACAGCAGCGTGGGCAGCGGCTTTTCCTCCTTGTTTCAGCTGGAAGCCACTGTGGACAGCGCAGTCGGCATTACAGGCGTTGTCGCTCTGATTCAGACGCTGCTGCAATTGTGGAATACGCAGGCCCTTGCTTCGGACAAAACCTTTGTGCTGGCTCCCGTGGGAGCCTTTGGGCTTTTCCTAGGTGCTCTGGGTCACCAGATGCAGCTCTTGCGTATCAGTGCCAATTTTCAATTTGCCTCCTATAACGGTGACAAATATGCGGCCAAAATCGTGTCCAATGAACGTGACGCGCGCGAAATC
>JAEZJA010000184.1 GCA_023415895.1 Bacillota bacterium | reverse complement strand
GCTTTACGATCATCGGCGACGGCGCTTACAGCCGCTTCAAATTTGAAAGCGGCGTGCATCGTGTGCAGCGTGTGCCCGAAACCGAGGCGGGCGGGCGTATCCATACCTCCACGGCGACCGTGGCGGTGCTGCCCGAAGTGGACGACGTTGAGGTGGACATTAACCCCGCCGATCTCAAAATTGACACCTACCGATCAAGCGGCGCAGGCGGCCAGCACATCAACAAGACTTCCTCCGCTATCCGCATCACCCACCTGTCCACCGGCATGGTGGTCGAATGCCAGGACGAACGAAGCCAGTATAAGAATAAGGATAAAGCCATGAAGGTTCTGCGCTCCCGTCTGTATGAGAAGGAACAGGAGGCGCAGACATCGGCCATCGCGGCCAACCGCCGTTCCCAAGTCGGAACAGGCGACCGCAGTGAGCGCATCCGCACCTATAACTTTCCGCAGGGACGCGTCACCGATCACCGCATCGGCCTGACCCTCTATCAGATTGACAGCATTATGAACGGCAATATCGATGAACTGATCGACGCTCTGATCACCGCCGACCGGGCTGAGAAGCTGCAAGCGGCGGGAGATGCGTCATGAAGCAGGTTGTTACAAGAATTCTGAAAGCGGATGCCGAGGGCATAGCCGAAGCGGGCGCGCTGCTGCGTGCGGGCGAGCTCGTAGGCATTCCGACCGAAACGGTTTACGGACTGGCCGCCAACGCGCTCGACGGTGTGGCGGTCAGCCATATCTTTGAAGCCAAGGGTCGTCCGCAGGATAACCCCCTGATTGTTCACATCACCTGCATGGAGGAGCTCTCTCCCCTTGTGATGAACATTTCGGATGCGGCGCTTACGCTTGCCCGCCTTTATTGGCCGGGACCGCTGACGATGATCTTCCGCCATGCCGACGGCATTCCGTATGAAGTCACCGCCGGGTTGCCCACTGTGGCGGTGCGTATGCCCTCCCACCCCGATGCCCGCGCGATCATCCGGGCGTCTGGTGTGCCGCTGGCGGCTCCCTCGGCCAATTTGTCGGGCAGCCCCAGTCCCACAACGGCGGCACATGTCTATGCCGATCTCCACGGCCGCATCCCGGCTATTGTGGACGGCGGCGAATGCGCGGTCGGCGTGGAATCCACGGTGGTCGATATGACGGGAGACGTTCCCTGTCTCCTGCGTCCGGGGGGCATCACGCTGGAGATGCTGCGCGATGCGGTGGGAGAGGTGGCGGTCAATCCCGCTGTGACGGCCAAGCTTGCCGAGGGGGCAAAAGCGGCCTCCCCGGGTATGAAATATAAGCATTATGCGCCCAAGGCGCACGTAGTATTGATTAAGGGCTCACCCTCCGACTACCGCGAATACGTCAATGCCCATGCGGGTGACGGCGTGATGGCCATGTGTTTCGACGGAGAACAGCATGAGCTGACCGTCCCCTTTCTCACCTACGGCGGGCGTGAGGATGCCGCCGCGCAGGCGCATCAGGTGTTTGAGGCGCTGCGCCGATTGGATGAGCTGGGGGCCAAAACGGTATATTGTGCCTGTCCCTCCTCCCAAGGAATAGGGCTTGCGGTTTATAATCGGCTGCTTCGCGCGGCCGCCTTTGAGGTGATCACCGTTGACTGACAAACTCTATGTCGTAGGGTTGACCGGACCGACCGGCTCGGGGAAAAGCGAGGTTGCCCGCATTCTGGGCGCTCACGGCATCGGCATCATCAACGCCGACGATCTCGCCCGCCGTGTGGTGCAGAGGGGCAGCAACTGCCTCAAGCAGCTCGTCCAGGCGTTTTCATCCGACATTCTCAATACCGACGGCACACTCAACCGGCGGCGGCTTGCCCAACTGGCCTTTGCTTCTGCTGAACAAACCCGGCTGCTCAATTCCATCACCCATCCGGCGATAATAGCGCTTTCGAAGAACATACTAAGGGAGATGGAGCAGCGGCACGAGCTGGCAGCAGTTCTTGATGCGCCGCTGCTGTTTGAAAGCGGCATGGACAGCATTTGCGACAAAACGGTGGCCGTGATCGCGCCTTACTCGATGCGTTTGGAGCGCATTCAGTCGCGCGATCATCTTTCGAGAGAGGAGGCAATCGCCCGCATGTCCGCGCAGCAAGCGGAGGACTATTATACCTCTCGCGCCGATATTATCCTCACGAGCGAGGAAACTCTGGCCGCCTTGCAGACGCAAGCCGCTGCGCTTGCGTGCCGGATCCGGGGGTGGGCTGATGAAAAAAGAAAGCACTAACTGTTATAGCTATATGCAGCGGTTCACCATATCGACCAACGGTGACATCGCATCCGACGGATCGGCCACCCGCAGGGCATTGCTCGGTCTGGCGGCGCTGGTTGCCGTATTGGCCGTTGTCGCCGGGCTGCTGCGGGTTGCTTGTTATCGGTATATGTGCGCGGCCTATCCGCTCGAATACCGCGTGTATGTAGAAAAATACGCGCAGGAATACGGGTTTGAGTCCTCCTTCCTCTTTGCGCTCATCCAAACCGAAAGCGGCTTTGATCCCGAGGCCATCTCCCCCGCCAAGGCGATGGGACTGATGCAGATCACCGAGGACACCTTTTTATGGGCACAAGACCGCAGCCATGTGGAAGAAATAATTCCGACTGATCGGTTGTTTGACCCCGAAACCAATATTCGTTTCGGCACCCTCGTGCTGTCCCTGCTGCGGGAGGAATTTTCCGACACCCGCACCCTGTTGGCCGCTTATAACGCGGGTATGGGCAATGCGCGCAAATGGCTGAAGGACACCGACTATTCGGATGACGGCGTCACACTCAAGGACATCCCGTTTGCCGAAACCCGAAACTACGTTGACAGAATTCCGGCCGCGCAGGCCATGTATAAAAAGCTGTACAAATTATAAAGTATAGATGTAAATCAGGAGGTATTTGACTATGCAAGCATCAGAAAAAAGCCCCTCAGAGCTCCTCAAAGAAAAGCTGTTTTACTCCTCCAAGGACGCTTCGCGTACATTGAGTGACAAAGAACTGGCGACGTGCGACGAGTATTGCGAAGGCTACAAAGCCTTTCTGCAAGCCTCCAAGACCGAGCGTGAAGCGGTCAAGGAAGCCATCCGTCAGGCCGAAGCCAAAGGCTTTGTACCCTTTGACCGCAAGAAGCCCCTCAAGGCGGGCGACAAGGTGTATGTCAACAACCGCGGTAAGGGGCTGGCCATGGCCGTCATCGGCACCCGTCCCATCACGGACGGCGTATCCATTGCCGTGGCTCACATCGATTCCCCCCGTCTGGATCTCAAGCCCAATCCGCTGTACGAAGATCACGAGCTGGCCTATTTTGACACGCATTACTACGGCGGCATAAAAAAGTATCAATGGACAGCGATTCCGCTGGCTCTGCATGGCGTGATTGCGCTCAAGGACGGTTCCGTCATTGAAGTGCATGTCGGTGAAGATGCCAACGATCCCGTTTTCTGCGTGACCGACCTGCTGCCCCATCTGGCAAGCGAACAGATGAAGCGTGCGGGCAATGAGATTGTCAAGGGTGAAGACCTCAATATTCTGATTGGCTCCCGCGCCTTTAAGGACGACAAGGGCAGCGAGCTGGTCAAGCTCAACATCATGAAGATTCTGCACGACAAATACGGCATTGTTGAAAACGATTTTTATTCCGCCGAACTCGAAGCGGTGCCTGCCTTTGAAGTGCGCGATGTCGGTTTTGACCGCAGCATGATCGGCGGCTATGGCCATGATGACCGCGTGTGCGCCTATCCGTCTCTGACCGCCATTCTGGAAACCGAGCAACCGGCCTATACCGCCGTGTCGCTGTTTGCCGACAAGGAAGAGATCGGTTCGGAAGGCAACACGGGGATGCAGTCCTCCTTCCTTCGCTATTTCATTGCCGATGTGGCCGCGGCCTTTGGGGAAGAAGCGCGTCATGTGCTCTCCAACTCGATCTGCCTGTCCGCCGATGTGAATGTCGCCATCGACCCGATCTACGCCGACGTCGTCGAAGCCCGCAACTGCGCGGCGCTCAATCACGGCGTGGTGCTGACTAAATATACGGGTGCGCGCGGCAAATCCGATACCTCCGATGCCTCCGCAGAACTGATGGCGAAGGTGCGCACGATGATGGATGAAAACGACGTGATCTGGCAGGTCGGCGAATTGGGCAAGGTCGACGGCGGCGGCGGCGGAACGGTCGCCAAATACGTGGCCAACCTCAACGTGGACACGGTGGATCTCGGCGTGCCGGTGCTGTCCATGCATGCCCCCTTTGAAGTTGTATCCAAGATTGATGTTTACATGGCACACAAGGGTTTTGCGGCTCTGCTCATGCGCAAATAAAACCTGAAAATGGCGTCTGTTCAAGGGATAAATACAAATTTTTGATAAAATGCGGGATGCCGTTCGATACGGCATCCCGCATTTTTCGTTTTCTATATCACAATTTTGCGGAAGTCTTTTGCGCCCGCTTGTTTTTGTACATGAGCTCATCCGCACGCTTGATGGTATCTTCCAGGACGCTATCCCTTTGATCGTCAAAAACGGATACGCCGATCGCCCCTGCCACACGATACTCCCTTCCCTGTGCTCTCAAAGCGAGTTCTTTATTAAACTCAGCTATGAGCGCATCCACGAGAGAGCGATCGAGATTCTCGATCAGCACGACAAACTCATCCCCGCCGATGCGATAGATCTTGCCGTACTTATCAAAGACATCCTGCAGCACCTGGGCAAAAAGGATAATGGCCTCATCCCCCGCCTTGTGCCCATGCGTATCGTTAATGATCTTTAGGCTGTTGATATCACACATCAATGCGGTCATATTCCTGATGTTATCGCTATACTTGCGCCAATGTTCCATATCCATCCAATAGGCTGTCCGGTTGAAGCACTGCGTCAGAACATCCTTCATGGCCAGATTCTCATAATATTGGGTCTTACGGCAAAGCATCAGGTACTTTCGCATATCCAGCAGCGACGTTATACCCATGACCAAAATGAAAATAGCGACGCCGATAATCATGTAACTGCCAAAATGGAGCAGGTTGCCGAAATACATGTTCAGTACCTCGGCGATCGCGCACACGGCCAAAAGCAGTATGCAAAGCAGCAGCATTCGAGTAATTTGGTTTTTATTGACAAAGGTATCATAACAGACGCAATAAATCACCAAGACGCAGCTAAGGGCAACCAGGATGTGGCAAAAAGTCATGGTTTCGAAGAAGCTGCTGACGCCTGTTGCCTGCAAAAGCATGGTCACAGCCAAATCCGCCAGAACTGCCGCGTAGAGAAGTGTAAACAGCCGTGTTCTCTTCTTTTCGAGTATGCTTTCAATATAAAGAACAAAGGTCAGCAGCATCATTTTACTACCGACAAAGGACAGCAGATTGGCTATAAACGCATTGGAAAATAGAAACTGTGTACATCCTGACTCGGAAAACAGCCAAATGGCCACCCAGATTTGAAACCAGCCAAGAAACAGAATAGGGCGCATTTTTTCCCGTTGTTCTTTTACAAAAAAGCCGACAACAGACATAACAAGCCCGCAGAGCAGACAGATACAGCATGTCACCAACGAGATCAATTTCATACGGATAATGGCAAACAGTATCGACGCTTTGTTGCCTATGAATAGATTGCCAAACTGCCCTGCGTATTCATCGTATGCCGATGTCTGCTCAATGGTAATGGTCTTGCCCGAGCAATGTCCCGGCAGCGGGACAATTGACCAGTAATACCCTTCACTGCTCTTAAACTGTGGTTTTGAAACATCATCCATCGAGGAATCGAAATAGAGAACATCGTCTATGTACAGCCTATAGCTTTGAAAGGCGCAATACCTCGCGAAATACTGCCCATCGGCAGAATCCGGTAGTACATTGGATATGCGGCAGCGATTCTCGTCATCCGGCAGCAGCTTCACCGGCGTAACCACCGTCTGCTGCTCGCCGCTCGCGTCAGTATACAACCACCCAGTGTTCAGTCTGGTGCTGGCCTCACTGTCAAACCTTGTATTCACATGCTGGCTGAACATCAGGTAACAAACGAAAAGCATCAGACTTGCGCATAGAATTCCATATACATACAAATACCATTTTCGCTTGTACGGTTTTTGGAAAAATTCGTGCATTGAACGGCCTCCGAATTTCTGTTATCGCTTTGTTTTCAGCATTTTTTACGAAGATGGGTTGCGTGTATGTAACAGTATAGCATATCGACACGCTGAACGCCATATATGTTTTATTTACAGCAAAGATAACATCGAATACCCAGCAATAGAAAAATCCGTTCTTGCTGATGAGGCAGCCTCCTCACACAAGGACGATATGTAAGTTGCCGGGCGCATTGATCGTCGGAGACGGAAGTGGTTCAGTTGCTGCTTTTTTTGCGGGGTTTGATGTGCGCGAGCGGATTGGCATCGGCAGCCTTCTTGACCTGCTCATCCGAAACATGGGTATAGATTTCGGTCGTTCCGAGATTCTCGTGTCCGAGAATCTCTTTGAGCACACGAATATCCACCCCATTGCGATACATCAGCGTTGCCGCTGTATGCCGCAGCTTATGCGTCGAATACCCCTCCAGCCCCTCGATGCGGTTGAGATACCCCTTGACAACATAATACACACCCTGCAGGGTGATGCGTTTGTTCAGATGGCTGTAGAACAAGGCGTTACGTTCCTTTTTCTCCACGCCGTCCACAGGTCGTGTGGGAAGATACTGTTTCAGCGCGTCCTGGCAGGCATCGTTAAGATACACCACCCGCTCTTTGTTTCCTTTGCCCAGTACCCGCATTGTCCCGTCACTTCGAATATCGGTAACATCCAGGCCGGCCAGTTCGGCGCGCCGCAGACCGCAGTTAAGCAGCAGGGTCAGCATACAATAGTCGCGCTGCGGGTATTCGCTGTCCACACTTTGGAGAAGGGCGATGCTTTGCTCGAGCGTTAGATACTTGGGCAGCGCCTTGCGTATCTTCGGGGTGTCCAGATTCTCGACCGGGTTATACTCCAGTTGGTGGGTGTACTTGGTCAGATAGCGAAAAAACACCCGCAGTGTGCAAGCCTTGCGGGCAAGCGCCTGGGCGTGGTTGCCCCGTTCATCCTTGGCATAGCTCATGAATTCATAGACATCCTGCAGCGTCACGGTACGAATGAGCTCTATGTCTACATCGGCAATGGGAATGTCTTCTTCGGGCATGGCGGCCGGTACCAGCCCTCTCAGCTGCTTGATATAGCGAAAAAAGGTGCGCAGATCGATATAATACTCCTCGACCGTGTTAACCGAACGGCCCTTGACCACTTCCATATAGCCGAGATAATCACGCAATATCGGAAAACATTCCTGACGATATTCCTGCCGCAATGGTGCACCTTCTTTGCTGTTAATACCATTACGATAGCCTCCCGGGCGGATTTTGTCAAGTATCGTCATCACAACGATAATAACCATGATCGTGCGGATGATTGTTCCCTTTGT
>JAEZJA010000159.1 GCA_023415895.1 Bacillota bacterium | reverse complement strand
CTCCTATCCTCTGCTGCTCACGACCGCTTCATCGGTGAGTGTAGAACACGTTGTTCCCCTAATCATAAAAAAAAAAGGTGCCGCCTTTCCGGCTCATGTCGATCGTCCCTCCTACAGCGTGACGGCGGCCTTGGGCACGGTTCCCGCCGTTGGCTTTGCCGCCACCGAAGTCAGTGCGTGCGGGGATGCGGCGGCTTTGGCAGCACAGTATACCGAGATGCAGGGCAAACCCATTCTTCTGAATTCGGACGCCCATTGTCTTCACCAAATTCAGGAAACCGGCCCCTGGCTCGACCTGCCGGAAAACACACCATCGGCGCTGATTGACGTGCTAACCGGTTTCAAACACTGCTTATGGAGCCGATAACCCCTTCATATTGTGTCTTTTTGGTATGACGTTTTTCCCGTAGAAGCTTTGTCCATAGGATGGCACGCCATAAGACAAATACCGAATATAAAGATGGTCATCATTTTATACCAGCCTGCTCACCATAGTCAACTGCCGCGTTTCGGTGCAAACCGCCGATTGTTGGCCAGCCCGTTTGCACATCCTCGAAAAGGCCAACGCTGCCTTTGGCCAGAACGGCATTTCCTTTCCCTATTCGCAAATGGACGTTCCTGTGACATGATTATGTTTACCCGCCGGAAGGGGACGCTTCTCCTTTTTCAGCGGGTATTTGTTTAGAAAAATCCCCGTTTCAGCATTCTGACTCCGATGGCAGCGAGCCTTAAGAATTAAGTGTTTCTTAAAATAGCATAAATTCTTTCCCTTACTGGAAAAAACATGGTATACTGATTTTAGTTTGCTCAGAAGTTCTGAAAAAGGAGTGGAATCCATGAACAAAAAACCTCTCTGGCGGCGGGTAAACCGCGGCTTTGTGGTTTCGATGGCGCTGCTGATTGTCACAGCAATTTATGTTCTGATCACGCAGCTCATGCTGATCCCCGAAAAACGGGCGATCCGGTCGCTGACGGACAGCTATTGTACACAGATGGAAAATGTAACCCTGTTGACCGATGAACAGCTCGCAGCCTTTAAAAAAGCTGACGCTTTGACGGCCGAAAAAACACGTCTGAAAAACGAGCTGTCCGGTTCCTTTACGGATAAATCCGTCTATCTGGACGATGCCGCGTCCAACCTGATTCAAATGATTTCCATGCAGCTGGACAACCAGCAGCGTGTGAAATCGCGCAGTGAACGTTCGGTGGAAAAAGTGAAAAGCCTCATTGATCAGGATGTTGCGACCTGCTCGATCACCTACAGCTACACGGCAAGCGGCGATTTCATGAATTACAAGAGCGAAAAGGCCGAGCCCCAAACCGATGTCAAGCTGCGGCTGCAGCTGGAACTATCCTTTAAAAAGACAGACGGTCAATGGAAAATCTACCGAGTGAGCAACGCGACCTGGAACTGGTTTGATCAGTCCGGCAGCTATGGAGGGATGTAACGATGAGCGATGTTTTGGTACTCGAGCACGTCAACAAATCCTTCGGCAAACGCCGGATTATCTCTGATCTGTCGCTGACCGTGCACGAAGGTGAAGTGTTCGGCTTTCTAGGCCCCAACGGGGCGGGCAAGACCACAACGATCAAAATGATTCTCGGCCTGCTTTCCATGGACAGCGGCACCATTTCCATATGCGGCCACAATGTTGAAAAAGACTTTGAAGCCGCGATGCGGCACGTCAGCGGTATCGTCGAAAATCCGGATATGTACGGTTATTTGTCGGGTTACGACAATCTGATGATTCATGCGCGTGCCTGCGGCGCGGATGCCGCGCGCCTTGCCCAAGTCGTCGAACGGGTTGGCATGCAGCACCGCATCAAGGATAAATTCAAGAGCTATTCGCTGGGTATGAAGCAGCGTCTGGGCATTGCGCAGGCACTGCTGCACGACCCCAAGATTTTGATTCTCGACGAACCGACCAACGGGTTGGATCCGGCCGGTATCATTGAGGTGCGCGATCTTCTTAAGGATCTCGCGCATACGCAGGGTATTTCCGTTTTGATCTCCAGCCACATTCTGCAGGAGATGCAGCAAATGTGCGACACGGTCTGCATCATCAACGGGGGGCACGCTCTGATGACCTCCAGCATCGAAGAATTGGCGCAGCGGAGCAGCACGGGCCTGTATCGCTACACGCTTCGTCCCATGCATGACGCCGTTTCCCTACTACAGGAAAACATTCCCGACCGCATTGCGGATGTTGCAACCGACCACATTGATCTGCGTATTCGGGAAAATGAAATCCCCGTTGTCAACCGCAAGTTGATGGACAGCGGTATTGTGATCTATGGTCTAAACGTTGTGGGTAGCTCTCTGGAGCAGAGCTTTATGCAAATTACGGGAGGGGGCTACACCATTGGCTAAGGCAATGAAACACGGCGCACTGCTCAAAAACGAGCGGGTCAAGCTGTATAAAAAGCCATCCACCTGGGTTCTCATGGGCGTTATTTTAGGAGTCACGCTGTTGACTCTGCTGCTGACCAATGTGCTGACGAACAGCTATTCTCCCGCCAACTACACTTGGCAGCAGCAGTACACCGAGCAGATCGAGTCTCAGTCCTATCAAAAAGAATACGAAGACAAGTACGGTAC
>JAEZJA010000142.1 GCA_023415895.1 Bacillota bacterium | reverse complement strand
GCCTTGCGCACAGGCTTGGAAGCGGCGCGAAAAAGGGCGAGAACCGTTGTGCCGGTCACCAGCATCAAAAAGACACCGATGAGCAGAAAAATGATGATTTTAGCACCCACATCGGTAAACAAGTATTCCATCGGATACCCAAGAAGTCCGCCCATCACACCGCCGCCGCGTATGGTTTTGCCTTGCACATAGCTCTGCTTGATGACCGTCCAGAAATTCTCGGTAACCGGCATCATAAAAACATGAATCAGGCTGTCCACAAGCGCGATCAAAACAACGCATTCCCATAGCTTGGCGCTGACGCTGCCGATGGGCTTGTCCATCGCGGCGACAACGGCAATGTACATCATCAAAACGGGCAACACATACGCGCAAACACCGAACAGACCGAGCAGCACGTTATGCAGCGCACCCCACAGGCTCGCTCCGGGGATAAGCACCATACACAGAAACAGTATGGCGGCCGCAAAAATCAGAATGGCCGCTGTCTGACGACGAGCCTTAGCGGTGGCAGCGTTGCTTTCTCCCGCGGTCGAGCGCGACCTCTTGGCGGATTTGGCAGACTTGGACTTCGACTTAGCAGTCCTCGGCATACATTGTCACTCCTGTTTATGTAAAAATAAAAATTTATGTATATTGCAGGAAGATTCCTGCAAAGTGGCGACTTTATTCTTGGGGACGTTTGGTTTCATCGATCATCTGATACAGCTTAGCGATCGCGTCAGACAACGACCCCAGCGAATCGATCAACCCTTCGGACACGGCGCATTCCCCATCGAGAATGCTGCCTACATCCGTGACCAGCTCGTCCGTATTCATGCACAGCTCGGTGAAACGTTGGGCAGACATATGGGAATTGGCGGTCACAAAGCCGGTGATGCGATCCTGCATGCGTTCAAAATACGAAAACGCTTGCGGCACACCGAGTACCAGCCCGTTCATGCGCACCGGATGGAGCGTCATGGTGGCCGTGGGGGCAATGAACGAATACTTGGCGGCTACCGCCAGCGGCACGCCGATGGAGTGCCCGCCGCCCAACACGAGCGAAACCGTGGGCTTTTTCATGCCGGCGATCAGCTCCGCGAGTGCCAGCCCCGCTTCAATGTCGCCGCCCACGGTGTTGAGCAGAATCAGCAATCCTTCGATGGACGTGCTTTCCTCTATCGCGACGAGCTGTGGGATCACATGCTCGTATTTGGTGGTCTTATTATTTTCGGGCAGGGTATAATGCCCCTCGATCTGACCAATGATGGTCAGGCAATGAATAACATGCCGTCCGTTGTCGGTCGTGACCGACCCGGTCTCGGGTATCTGTCCCAGCTTCTTATTCAGTTCCTGTTCCGACGGAGAGGACACCTCGGGATCCTTCGTGCCTTCCTCGTCCGGATTGGGCCGTTCCTTTGGCTGTTCCTCATCATTGCGGTAGGAATGCGCCGTGTGTGATGAATGCTGCAAAGCATATCCGCCTCCCTTTTCTGATAGTATTGCCCCAAAAAAAGGAGGTTTATACGATTGACCTTATTGTATGAGCGATTCATCCGCATCGGCGTTTTTGCTGACAGGCTGAGCCTGTACCCCAGCGGCTTTTTCAGCGTTCATGCGGGCGTTGGCCAGCATCAGCTTGATGCGGTTCTCCTGATTGATGCGAGTGGCACCCGGATCGTAATCGATGGTTACGATATTGGATTCGGGCAGTTTGTCCTTAATCCTGCGCACCATCCCCTTGCCCACGACATGGTTGGGCAGGCAGCCGAAGGGTTGTGTGCACACGATGTTGTGAATACCCGAATGGTTGAGTTCGAGCATTTCTCCCGTCAGCAGCCAGCCCTCCCCCATCTTGTTGCCATAGCCCAAATAGTCCTTGACCAGGGATTTGAGCTCATCAAAGGTGCAGGGCGCGCGAAATTCGGGATAACGGCGAATGGCGGCAATCATATCGGCCTGAAGGCGCTTGATATACCCTTCCAGAAAACCCGCGCCGAGATAAACGGCAAATTTTCCGCCGTAGAGCTGGTGATCAACCACACGGTTATCGCATTTAAAAATGATAAAGTCGGTCAGTCCGGGAACGACGGGTTCACAGCCCTCGGCCAGCAGAAAGTCCTCCAGATTATTATTGCCCAACGGCGCATATTTGATGTAGATCTCCCCCACGATGCCCACGCGCACCTTAGGCACCCGATGCACCGGAATAGAGGCAAAATCATCGGCAATGCGGTTGAAGTTGTCTCGGATATGGCGGGACTTGAAGCTGCCACGGGTTCCGAAATCCGAAATCAGCCGATCCACCCATTTGGCAATGCGGCGGTCGGTCTCGCCCTCCACGATTTCATAAGGACGGCACTGATTGGCCATCTGGACGATCAGATCGCCGTAGATCATGGAATAGGCCATCTGGCGGATCATTTTGAATGTGAGCGAAAAGCCGGGATTCTTTTCGAGTCCCGACAGATTGAGGGAAACCACGGGAATATAATCGTAGCCGGCGCGATGCAGGGCCTTGCGCAGAAGATGGATGTAGTTGGAGGCCCGGCAGCCGCCGCCCGTCTGGGTAATCATCAGGGCAATCTTGTGTGGATCGTGCTTGCCGCTTTTGATGGCGTCGATCAACTGCCCGATCACCAGCAGAGCCGGGTAGCAGGTGTCGTTGTGCACATATTTGAGACCCTCGTCCACGATACCGCGGTGATTGGTTTTGAGCAGATCGGTCTTGTACCCATGAAGCTCGAATACCTTTTGCAGCATGGCGAAATGCACCGGCAGCATCATAGGCAGTAAAAGCGTGTATTCCTGCTTCATCTCCTGGGTAAAGAGCAGCCGCCCGGACTTGTCATAAATCAATTGAGCCATTCGTTTTCTCCTCAGTTTCCCTTATCGGCTGCGTCCTGCTCACGCGATTCCATGGCGGCAAGCAGGCTTCGGATGCGGATGCGCACCGCGCCCAGATTGGTGATTTCATCAATTTTCAGCTGCGTATACAGCTTGCCGCTCCGTTCGAGAATGGAGCGCACCTCATCGGTTGTAATAGCGTCAATGCCACAGCCGAAGGAAACCAGCTGTACAAGCTGCATATCCGGCTGTGAGGTGATGTATTCCGCCGCGCTGTACAGTCGGCTGTGGTAAGTCCACTGGTTGAGCACCTTGACAGGTTCTTTGGGCTGGTGAAAGGCAACCGCGTCTTCAGTGACAACCACCAGGCCAAAGGAGGCAATCATGGAGTCGATGCCATGGTTGATCTCCGGATCCACATGATAAGGGCGGCCCGACAGCACGATGATTTTGTGCCCGTCCCGACGCGCCTGATCAATCATTTCGGTGCCCTTCTCGCGAAGCATGGAGAGGTAGGCTTCATACGCGGCATAAGCGGCCTTTGCTGCCGCCTTGATCTCCTCAGCGGGGATGCCAAACTGTTGCCCGAAATAGGCAGCTGCCTTTTTCGCGAAGCTGCGGGGACGGTGCATCCCGAAATAGGGCATGAGATACTGCCTTTCGGCTATCTCACGGACATTGGCGTTGATCAGTTCGGGATAATAAGCAACGACAGGGCAATTAT
>JAEZJA010000134.1 GCA_023415895.1 Bacillota bacterium | reverse complement strand
ATACGATCCAATGCCGGTACGGATAATTCCGCACCGGCATTTTGGTTGTGGCCGCCCGAACAATCCGTTTGTACTGCTTGATAAGGGCAGCGGTTCATGTTACACTACATGTATATATTGGAAATATCTTTGGCGGCAAAGTAGGGGCGGACAACCCTCAGATGAAAACACAGCAAGTGGTTAGGAAACAATCGAATAGCGCTTTATCTGCGGCTGCATCAAACGGAATGCGGCAGGTTGATGCGTCCACGCATGATGAGGGGCAAACGACCGTGGTATACGCAATCACACGAGTGATTGGATACCCTTAAACCATTCGAGACTTGGCATGGACGTGTTCACAACGAGCGGAAGGAGGAGCGGAAATTGAGCAAATATGACCCTTTGTGGCAATATGTGCATAACTGCGGCGAGCAAACCCTTAAGCTGACCTTTGAAGAAATACAGACCATCGTCGGAATACCCATTGACCATTCTTTCTTGAATTACAAGAAAGAGTTGACGGAGTACGGCTATCAGGTGGGAAAAATATCTCTGAAAGAACAGACCGTGCTGTTTAGCCGGATGGAGCAATAAGGTGACGGCAAACAGTGAACGATGTGTACGCTTGTATCCCTTCTGTTTGGGTATTCGTGCTAGCCTCCTTGGATGATCTGCCTGATCGCAGCGGTACAGGCACGCGCTCCTGCCTTAGTGCATAGTATGCAACAGTACGGTCGACAACGATGTTGTTGTGGGCTGTGTATACTACTCAAATGAAGGAGAACGATCCATGGAAACTACGGTTGCACAAAATCTCAGAACCTACATAGATGCCGAGCTGCATGATGCCGCTCTTTACAAGGAATTGGCCGGGTTGTCGCCGGACGAGGACGACCGGAAGCTTTTGATGGAGTTTTCCGATGACGAACAATCCCATGCCGATACCTTTAAAAGACTGTATCGCGCCATGACAGGCAGAAGCTATCATCCCGTTGTCACTCCGCCCGTGCTTGAAGGGTCAGTCAAGGATATTCTGCGCAATCGAATTTTGGATGAGAGCGGCGACTATCGCAAATACGGGGAACAGTATCTGACGACAACCCGAAACGAGGAGCTCAGGGATGCGTATTACCGTGCCCGAACGGATGAAAACGTCCATGCACTGCGCATACTCTATCTTCTGAGCAAATATGCATAGGCTGCCACCAAAAACGATGACCCGCCGCTTGAAGATTCGACTTCAAGCAACGGGTCGTTTTATTAAGGCAAATAGGGTATCATACTTGCAGGATGGCAAGGCGTATAGCCTATGGGCAAAGGGTCAAACTAAAGAAGAATACGGGAAAGAAAATACGCAGCAGGAAGTTTGAAAGAGATATCTTTCAAACGGCAAATATGTGTCTTGGCTGTCAACGACCGCCATTTTGACAAGCCAAAACCGCCGCAAGGTTTGCAGCGATCAGGAAAGGAATGGTCATCACAATGGCCGACAAGCCGGAATGGAAGGATAGCCAACAAGTCTTTGGGCAGCTGGACGAGCACCTGCTTCAGGATGAGCAGCCGTCGCTGTATCTCGAGGAAATGGCGCGCACACCTGTGTGGACGCAGCCGCCTTTTGCCGTGCTGGCGCGCCTGCAAGCGACTGAGCAGTCGCCTCAGCACCATCCGGAGGGCAACGTCTGGAATCATACGCTGCTTGTGGTGGATGAGGCCGCGAAGGTGCGTGACAAGAGTGAAAATGCGCGCGTCTTTATGTGGGCGGCGCTGCTGCACGATATCGGCAAGCCGGATACCACTCGCCTTCGCAAGGGGCGGCTGACCTCCTATGATCATGATAAACGGGGAGCTGAGCTGGTTGACCCCTTTTTGGAGGCGTGTGGAGAGACACCCACTTTTATTCGTCAGGTGAGGGCGCTGGTGCGTTGGCACATGCAGATATTGTTTGTGGTCAAATCCTTGCCCTTTGCCGATGTGCAAGGCATGAAAGCGGATACCTCGGTGCGCGAGGTCGCGCTGCTCGGTCTGTGCGACCGTCTGGGGCGGGCGGGCATGGAACCCGCTAGGTGCGAGCAAGAAAAGGCTGCCATTCGCCGCTTTGTGATTCTTTGCGGTGAATCGGAGGCGGTGGCGGATTCGGTAGTTTGATATAAAAATTGTTTTAAAATGGCAAGAATACTTCC
Source organism: Bacillota bacterium (assembly GCA_023415895.1). Classification (GTDB taxonomy): domain Bacteria; phylum Bacillota; class Clostridia; order Oscillospirales; family Acutalibacteraceae; genus Avimonas. Next base: position 4,790 of record JAEZJA010000134.1, on the reverse strand, counting down.
TGTCCTGTATGCCATACTAATGGCGGGTCGAGAAATACGCTGTTTTTGGTGACTGCAATTCGTATATGGATTGTATTTGTTACAGCGCTTCTTTACCCGTTAAGTATAGATTTTGTGGAACAATGGGAAGCATTCGTTCGAAAACGGATCGTACAACCCGAACAAAACATGTAGGTTTGCATGGATTAGATGGGGGATGGTGAAGTTGGACACCGAGATTTGCACTTGAGGGAAATGAAACACTAGCTTAGGAAAAAGGGGCTTCATTGGAAGCCCCTTTTTTCCATGTTGATACATGGTGATGGTATTATTTCAAAACATAATCGTGCGGGTATCCTGCGTTACAGAGGGTTGTTCCACGCACCAACACCGGTTATATCCGTTTGGGAGAGCGTAATGCGCTTTTTTTCGCCGCTGTCGAGCCAAAAATAATTATCTGACACCGTCAGGGTATCGGATATGTCGGTACATCCAACATGAACGGATACGGCGGGAACGGCTCCGGTGTTGACGATTTCGAGGGCGTTGCCATCCAGCGCCCATTCCAGCTTAGCCTGGGGAAGATGCCCAATCCAATCGGGATGATCGGCAAAATTCATCCAATAGGTATTGCGGATGGGCTCGTGATTGTTCAGGTGTAGATCGGCAATGACGAACACAGGCCAAGTATCCGTGATATCGCTTGTTAATGAGAGCATACCGACGGGAGCATCCGGTTTTTGTGTGCCCTTTCCGGTAAATTCCTGCCGATGCCGTTCCTTAAGCTGACCGTCGAACACGCGCACCGTGATCGTCCAGGGTGTATCGATCCCCAGCTCGCCACAGTCGTCCAAAAGATGCACAGGCAGGGTGTCCGCCTGCTTCTCCATGTGGAGCGTGTTGAACAGTACGACGGGGCACAGGGAGGCGTAGCTGTCCTGAATAATGTAGTAACTAAATTTGGGAACACCGTAATAGTCGATTGTTGACCGTCGCTTTCAAAAATCAGCATCAGACGATACAAATTCTGCTCGCCGTAGCCGGTGGGCCACCAGAGTACCGGTTCAGGAATGGCAAACCCGCAGGTAAATTCGTGTTCTCCTTGCGCTGACAGTATGTCCGCACAGCCTTGGAAGGAGTTTCCCACAAAATTCAGCGGTTCAGCCACGATGCGCAGCCTGCCGTGAGAGCCTGCGCCGGGGCCATGGATTTTACCAATGCCCTGTTTTCAAGCATAATTCGCCATGATTGTTGGAGATGAATTTACCATATTCTTTATTATTTGTCGACGTATACTCTTGAGTTTAGTATTCGTTCTGGAAGCAGATTTGCTCACCCTGAATAAGAGGATAGCGGGCAAGTGTATGGCCGTCCAGATTTTCGCGATGCATATCCACTGCTGTAATCTGATGGTTGTTGTAAGTGGTGTAGTAATAGATTCCCTTGTCCGTGTTGCAGCAGGAGGTGTAGAGGGTGATTTCATACTCTCCCTTGGCAACTTCACAGCAACCACGCTGTTGATTGACAGAGCCGAGAATGTGGAAGAATTGGCTGATGCTCTCCATTTCAGAATTTCCCGATACGGAGTGCATCTTCGTGTAAGCCACACGCACAAAGCGAGACTGCGAGGAAAGATCGCCCGGCAGACCAAGCGCACCCATGCCTCGGCTATAGGTGGTCAAAGGGATACCCCAGAAATTTTCAGGCTGCTTTGGGGAGAGGTTCATGTAGTTGTTGAGTTCAAACATTTGCTGATCAAACGGTGGATTGTTGGTCATCACGCCAACAGGATTGTCGTAAACCTTCATACCATCCCGTACAAACTCCACCGTAATGGTCTCAGCGCGATCCGCAATTAACCAGTGTAACTGGGCAACCGGCAATTGCTCGCTGTAAGGCTCATCAAGAATGTTGATTCTTGAGAGAAACTCGCGCGCCTCGCGGACGGATGCACATTGCCCGAGAATCCACGGAATGAATTCAAACTGCGCCACATTGTCCCGGCCTTCGACCGGTTTGTTGTAGCAGGCATTGCCAACGAAGTTGAGTCCCGCCATGCCTAGCCCCTTTTCGTTGATTCCATCGTAAATGAGCGGATCGCTCCCGGCAACATACGCCATACCGATGATGGCATAGTGGCTTTCCATGTTACCCGCCGTGCGGAACTGAAGCGGGTACTTGCGCGGCACAACGACGATCTCATCGCCGTAGGAAAAATCGTTGTCCAGTGTCCGGCCAAAGTAAAAATCGTTTGTTTTGTATGTGGCTGCTGTACACATGTTCGACCCTCCATAGCTACAACCGCAAGCACGCATCCGCCATTGCCCAAAAGAAAAGTGCAACTTCACGGTCTAAAAGAGAACGTCCTGAGCAAAGGAATAGGCGGGTTGTGCAGACGCGTGTTGCAAGACAAAATACCATCGTGTATAAGTATGTCCCTTATAGTCTTAACGATTCAGACTACGGACACGCGTTGGACGAAAAAAACCTGTAATCTCTGCTGTTACGCCGGTTTACAGGTTTTGTTTTTATTCGATGGTTTCGCCTTTTTCCAGAGCCATGATCATGTCCACACGGCGCTGATGGCGTCCGCCCTCAAAGGGGGTCTCCAGCCAGATGCGTGTAATCATACGAGCCAGATCGGGGCCGATCACGCGTGCGCCGAAGGCCAGCATGTTGGTGTTGTTGTGCAGGCGGGACATCTGCGCCGAATAGGGCTCGCTGCAACACACACAACGAATGCCCGGAACTTTGTTGGCGGCAAGGGAGATACCCACGCCCGTTCCGCAGATGAGAATGCCGCGGTCACATTCGCCCGACGCGACAGCATGCGCCGCCCGGCTCGCATACACAGGATAATCGCAGCTGCATGCTTCATACGTGCCGAAATCCTTGTAGTCCAGACCCAACTCGTCCAACAGCTTCATAATTTCTTTTTTCATGTCCAATGCCGCATGGTCACAGCCAAGAGCAATCATAATGGAACCTCCCCGTGTTAGAAACCTCCGTTTCAATAATAAGCAACAGTAGTATAGCACAAAAGACAACCGAAGCCAATGGCGTTTGGCATCGGTTGTCTAAAAAAATGTTCTGTTAATGGGCAGTCACAGAAACATCGGGTGAATCTGCATGCCATTGAGGGCAGCGGCAACGGTTGGCTCTATGAGTTCGAAATCCGCTACCAGAGAATTGGGCTTGTGGAGGGGATCATCCTGGCACATGGGGACAAAATACAGATATTTGGTGTTGTTGAGCTGCGCGATGTTGCGCATGGAGGCACCCAGCGCATCATTGGTTGCGACGGCCAGCACGATAGGCAATGACCGGCGAAGCTGGGACTTGACCGCCAATGTGACGGGCGTATCGCTCAGTCCACAGGCAAGGCGGCCCAGTGTACTGCCGGTGCAGGGGGCAACGACCAGAATGTCAAAATAGGCTTTGGGGCCGATGGGTTCCACGTCGGTCAACGTTTCCAGTGGGGCATGCCCCGTCATGGAGGTCAGCTTTTCACGCAAACTCGCGGCGGTGCCGAAGCGCGTATCCATCGAGGAGACATTAAATGATAGAATAGGGGTGATGTCCGCCCCTTTATCTTTGATCGTCTGCATGGCCGCCAATGCACGATCAATGGTGCAGAAGGAGCCGGTCAGGGCGAAACCGATACGCAGGCCGTCCACTAAAACCCCTCCTTGACCATGTTGAGAATGGTATTTTTAATGATCTGACCAGAGGATTTCGGCGCGACTCGTCCGGGCAAAGATAACGCCCAAATCGTTTTGATCTGCAGCTCGGTGGCCGCTGTGAAGTCAACCCCGCCGGGACGGGACGCAAGGTCGATCAGCAGGGTGTTCTTATCCATGCCACTCAGAACGGCATGATCGAAAATAATGCAGGGAATGGTGTTGAAGATGACGTCAAAGTCGCCTGCATCGGCCAGATGACGCAGCTCAATCGTCGCGCAGCCGTGGGTTTCCGCCGTCGCAAGATCGGCAAATTTACGCGCGCAGACGGTCACATGCGCGCCCAGCATGACCAGCAGCCTGGACAACGCCCGGGCAACCCGTCCGTAACCCGTAATCAGGCAATGAGCGCCGTGGATGGTGATGGGCAGCTCCTCCATGGCCAGCTGAAGGGCGCCTTCGGCCGTGGGCACGGCATTGTAGATGGCCAGCTCCTCTCGCTTGAGATAATCCACGATCTTGTACCCACGGCGAACGGCTTCGGTCTGCACCTCTCCGGTGACCGCGCCGCCGACCAGCTTTTGCTCGGGACGAACGGCATTGAGCACCTGATCGAGAGTTATGCGGTTGCGGGAGAAGGGGGCGTTGATATTGGTACCATCCGTGCTGACGGGAACAGGCAAAATGACCAAGTCGGCGAGTGCAACCGCCTGAGCGGGATTGGTACAGCCGGTTACACAGGGAGGCAGGTCGGTGCTGTCAAAGCCGGTGGTTATCACTTTGTAGCCGTCTGCGGCCAGCAGACCGGCCAGGTACGCACAGCGTAGGTCACCGCCTACGACGACAAAAGTCTCTATATTCATAACTATGTAACCTCCATGAGGAAATCTTTGTTACATCCTATGAATGGCGGTCCCATCCTGTGCCATGCGGCGGCGTATTCTTTTTACAGTGTCGGTAGTCCAAAATTTACAGAAAATTAAGAAATAATCATAGAATCAAAGGGGTTGTGTGCATTATACTGAATTTGGAGTTTATCAGATATGGGGTGCTTATATGGCTGGTTTTGTTAGTTTTCAGGATGTCAAAAAGATTTATAAAATGGGCGAAGTGACGGTGAATGCCTTGGAT
>JAEZJA010000009.1 GCA_023415895.1 Bacillota bacterium | reverse complement strand
CCTTTACGATGTCCGTCGGCTGCGGCCTGTATTTCAACAGTTCGCTGCTGACGCAGGCGGCGGGTACCATGGTTATGCCTGACGGCTCCAAATATGCCGTCGGCGCGGATTGGTACCGTTTCGCTATCGTCGCTTTTGCTCTACACATGATCGCCATCATCGTAATGGTCATCGTCAGCACACGCAATAAGAAGAAGGCGTGGGCGGCAACGGCCGAGGTTGTTGACGAAGGCAAGAATGTCAATCTCCTGGCCTGCCTGACTCCCATCGTACCGGTTACGATTTCGGTTGCTTTGGGTGTATCCGCTATTTTGGCGATCATTATCGCGGCTATCTGGGCCTTTGGTTGGACAGGCTATTTCAAGAGCTGGAACAAGCTTGGAGCCGTTATCCAGAAGACCTTCCATGAGGGTGTATCGGATGTCGGTCTCGTTCTCGGCTTCCTGCTCTTCCTGCAGATGTTCATCAAAGCAGCCGGTGCCAATAAGCAGCTGTTGGCTCCCATCTTTTCGCCCATCCTTCCCGATAATGCCTTCCTGCTCTTCCTGATCTTTGGTCTGCTGAGCTTTATGAGCTTGTTCCGCGGGCCTCTGACGATCTGGGGCGCCGGCGCGGCAACCTTCGCAATCGTTGCAGCCACGGGTGTTTATCCGCTGGCAGTCCTGTATCCACTGTTCTACGTCCAGTGCTGCACAGTGACGACTAACGTCTGCCCGACGCAGTCCTGGAACCTGTGGGCTATCGGCTATACCAAGATCAGCACCAAGGAGTATATGAAGCAAACGCTTGTGTATGCACTGCCGCTGGCCTTTGTCGTAACGATGGTTGCCTACTTTATGTTCGTCTGACGAACAATGTAAAGCCGCATATCCGTGGCCATATGCGGTGTTGACAAGTCGTGAGCAGGGCAGATATTCTGGTGATATTTGCCCTGCTCCTTTTTAATGGGAACAACGAAGAATGGAGAATACGGTATGACAGAGACTGTATCTAAAAGAAAAATCCGCGTGGGAATCGACGTTGGAGGAACACATACCAAAGCCGTGGCTTTGGACAACGATACTCAAGAAATTGTGGGCGTATCCGTTGTAATGACCTCTCATGATGACAAGCTCGGCGTAGCGGCCGGGGTCATCCAATGTTTTGAGGAATGTCTGACAAAGAACAATATCTCTCCTGACGATGTGGTGTTTATTGCACACAGTACGACACAGGCTACCAATGCGCTGCTGGAAGGCGATGTCGCAAAGGTGGGTATCATCGGAATGGGCAAAGGCGGTCTGGAAGGCATGCTGGCGACACGCCAGACCAACATTCCGGCGATTGATCTGGGCACCGGCCGGTTTATTGAAACCTGCCACACATATATGAAAATAAAAGATATCACCAAGGAAAGTGTATCTCGTGTAATAGATCAGCTCAAAGAGGAAGGCGCAACGGTCATTGCCGGTTCCAAAGCCTTTGGCGTGGATGACCTCAAGGAAGAGGAGCTTGTGCGCGATGTTGCGCAGGATAAAGGCATGCTTGCCTCGGTTGCATCGGATATCAGCAAGCTCTATGGACTGACTCGCCGCACACGTACGGCCGCGATCAACGGCAGTATCCTTCCCAAAATGATGAATACTGCGCAAAGCACCGAGGGCAGTGTGCGCAAGGCAGGGATTCACGTGCCGCTTATGATTATGCGCGGCGACGGCGGTGTAATGGACATTACCGAAATGAAAAAGCGTCCGGTGCTGACCATGCTGTCCGGACCGGCGGCTTCGGTCATGGGGGCGCTGATGTATTTGCGGGCGTCCAATGGCATCTACTTTGAGGTGGGAGGTACCAGCACCAACATTGGTGTCATCAAGAACGGCCGACCCGCGGTCGAGTACTCCATCGTCGGCGGGCACCGTACCTATATCAACTCTCTGGATGTCCGCGTGTTGGGCGTCGCCGGAGGCTCCATGGTGCGTGCAGCCGATCACAAACTGGTGGATGTCGGCCCCCGCAGCGCGCATATTGCCGGTCTGAAATATGCCGTATATACGCCCACTGAGGAGATCAACAATCCGCAGCTTGAATTCTTTGCACCCAAGAAGGGCGATCCGGAGGATTATGTCCGCATCCGTCTGGCCGACGGCAGCCGCGTGACAATTACCAACTCCTGTGCCGCCAACGTGCTGGGGCTCGTTAAGGAAAAGGACTACTCTTATGGCATTGTGGAATCCGCGCGCAAATGCATGCAGCCACTGGCCGATTACCTGGGCGTCAGCGTGGAGGAATGTGCGCGTCAGATTCTCGACAAGGCGTTTGAGAAAATCCGTCCGGTTATTGAAGAATTTGCCGATAAGTATCATATTGAAAAGGATCAGATTTCGCTTGTCGGCGTGGGTGGCGGTGCGGCTGCACTGCTGCCGTATACCGCGGGGCAGATGGAGCTCAATTACAGCATTCCGCAGTACGCCGAGGTCATCAGCTCCATCGGCGTGGCACTCGCCATGATTCGCGACGTTGTGGAGCGGGTCATTCCCAATCCAACAACCGAGGATATTCGTCAGATTAAACGGGAAGCGGCGGATTTGGCCATTAAGAACGGTGCTGTCCCCGATTCGGTTGAGGTCCAAGTGGAGATCGATCAGCAGACGTCGCGCGTCACGGCGATCGCACTCGGTTCGAGTGAGGTGCAGGCGACCAATCTGCAAACCGACTGCAGCGAGAGCGAAGCCAGGGAGCTGGCGGCTGCGTCAATGCACTGCACCGATCCAAGCGAGATCGAGACCGCGATTGATAACGGCATATTCTATGTTTTCACGCGCAAAGTGGGGGAAAAGCAGCAGCTGCGTTTGGTGGATCACCGCGGCTTTATCAAGGTGCAGGGCGGCAACGCCATAGCTACGGAATGTGCTGCGCGCGACTGGGAAAACGTAACGGCTGATATTTGGAAAAAACAGCTCAGTTTCCGCAGTGACGTCCTGCTGACACCCGACTTTTTCCTTTGCATCGGAGGTAAGGTGCTGGACTTCTCCAACACGATCAGTCTGGAACAGCTGCAAACCATTATGCGCAGCGAATTTCTTGAGCTGGACGGCGACAAAAAAGTCATTCTCATTGCGGTAAAAGCGGAGATACGCTGATGCTGAAAGACTTTGTGCAGACAATGCTGTCACTGGATGAGGAGCATCTCGAAAGGATTGCCTTTTTAAATGAGCCTATGGCACATACACTCTCCTGTGAACAAAAGCATGTTCTGGCGCAGAAAGCACAGGACTGCGGCAGACAGGAGGCTGTCACGCTGCAAAATCTGTATGGAGCCCGTACCCCCGAGCAATACGTGGAGCTTTGCTCGGGGGTAATCAAAGAAACGGAGGAGCCACCCGAGGAGGAATACACCCTGTTTGCCTCCTTTGAACGCCCCAACGTTGTGACAATCAATACGGCCAATACCCAACGCAGCGAGCAGTTGATTGCCGATTATGGTTTGCGGCCGCTGCTGGGGGATGTCCAAGTGCGCGATGTTCTTTTGAGCCATGAGCTGTATCATCTGCTGGAAAGCCGGATGGGCAAGGACTCTTTTGTCCGGCAAAAGCATGCTTGTTTCTTTGAGTGGGGGCGTCTGCGATGGATGCGGCGGGTAGGCTGTCTGGAGGAGATCGCCGCTATGGCGTTTGCGCAGCAGCTTATGAAGCTGCCTTATAGCCCTTATGTGTTCAACATCGTCATGCTCTATGCTTTTCATCCCGAGCAGGCTTTGCGGGTGTTCAAAGACTATACCGAAAGTGGGGAGTAACCATGTTGGTTTTGTATGTATGCGGCGCAGTGGTCACATTTTTGATCGGGTGGACACTTGTCTGGATCAAATGGAAATCCTATAAGCCGGGTCAGCCGGTTCTGGCCAGCGTCAGTGAAGCGTGGGTAACCTTGCTGCTGGCGGTGTTTTGCCTGGCGTTCTCCTATTTTGTGCTGGTCGTCAAGATCGTGGATCCGGCGACAGCAGGGAACGGCCCGCAGTCCTACTGGCTGATGGCTGGTTTTTCGGCGGCAACGGCGTTGCTTGGCTGCTATTCGCTTCTGTATACCCTTGTTAAGCGCTGCGTGATTTTGCCCGACCGATTGGTTGATGTCGATGTCTTTGGCAATGTCCGTTCCTTCCGGTGGCAGGACATCCAGTCTGTGCGTATTCCCGCTATGTCCAAAAATCTGAACATACGCACCACCAACGGTTCTTGCTCGGTTCACAGCGGCAACGCGAAAGAATACAAAACCTTTGTTGGTTTGCTGCGCAATTATGTTCCGCGGGAAAACGGCGGAAAAGTGATTGCCGAGTTATATAACCGTCTGTAACATTCATTAATAGATGCATAATGGCTGGCTGGGGAGCAGTGCATGCTCGCCAGCCGGCCATTTTCACATTCAGTCTCCGAAAATGCTGTGGTTGCCGTTGACAAGTTCCACGGCATCGGCATGAAGGGAACGCGCCATTTGCAGAAGGATCTCCCGCCGTTCGTTTTTGTCGGGAATATACAAGGTCAGGGTTGCCTGAACCAATGCGGTCTTTGTTGTTGGTAATGCTTCCTTGCTTGATTGTGCAGATATCACCTAACGTTTCCTGCATGTACTTACACTGGATTTCGGATTGGCGGGAGAGTATACTGGATAAGTATAAAGGTTGAAGGAGATAGTCATAGAAACGGGAGGTTGTCCAGTTGAATACGATCATCGTACAATCACAGCGTTTGCTGCTCAGACCCAAAACAATGGAGGAAATGAAGCAGCTGAAGGAAACGGAACCTGATGCCGAACTCAAGCAGGCTTACGGCGAAATGATCGACGTCATGAATTCACTGCCCGGCCGCGAGGAATGGGCCTCGGATTGGTCTATTCTTTTGCGTAGCGGCGAAGTTGTCGGGGGCATCGGCTTCAAGGGGGTGCCCGACGAAAACGGCTATGTAGAGATTGGCTACGGCATCGATGAGCCCTATCGCCGCCACGGTTACGCGACCGAAGCGACAGCCGCCCTTGTCCGCTGGGCGCTAGGTCAGCCGGGAGTTCAATGCGTTCAGGCGCAGATCGAGGATGGCAATGAGATTTCCCAAAAGGTGCTGCTGACCAACGGTTTTTTACGAAACGGAAGAGGAGAAGAAGGGCCACTATTTGAGTGCCGGCGGTAGATCATCAAAGGGCGATGCGGTGTTTCATTCTCAGAAGCCATACGGTTATTCTCAAGCGAAGTCGAAGCGTCTATCCCTCATTCAGGTGCCCTGACAAAAGGCAGCCTTGGCTTGGGGAATGAATTACATAGTTGCGTCATTGTAATGATGCGGGTGGCCAGCTGGGCCGCCCCTACCGATGGTGATGTCACGGTCCTGTGTGACCGCCAAAATAGAAAAATTCGCAAATGAGAGGGCCGGACAAAAAGAAACAACCAAATAAGGAAGCAAATAAACACCCGCTAGAAAGAGTTTTTTTGCTCTTTTCAGCGGGTGTCGTTCTATACACAATATGCCATTAGCTTTACAAAAATTTTCATGAAATCTATTGATATTCATTACTTAATAATATATAATATCATTTAGTAATAAATATCGATTTGAAATCAGGTATTAAAATGACTGTTAAAAGAAACACTATTCAGCTTGCTTTAGTGTTAAATACAGTGAGATTTCTAAAAAATCACGCTACTGCAGATGAAGTTTATGAAGAAATCGTAAAAACTCATAAAACAGTTAGCAAGGCAACTGTTTATCGAAATCTAAACAAACTGGTGGATAGTGGTGAGATTCGGAAAGTTTCAATACCCAATGGTGCTGACAGATTTGATTGTAAATTACATCAACACTACCATGCACAATGTAGCAGATGTGGAAAGGTTATTGATATTACCATGCGTCAATCCCTAAATTTAGAAGATAAAGTTGAGGACGCAGATGGCTTTAAACTTTTAGGACATGATATTGTTTTTTCTGGACTTTGTAAAGACTGTCAAAATAATTAGGCTTATACGGGAGCAACAAAACCCGTAAAATATAAAAAAGGAGAATTATTATGAGGAGCATAGCAAAATTAGATCTTCAATACGCACACAGATTTTATGGATTTAAAGGTGAAGCACAGTATCTTCACGGACACACAGGTGTTTTAACTATTGAAGTTGAAGACACAGTTAATATGGGAGTAAACATGGTGTTCCCCTGTAATGAAATACAGAAAACCGCTTGGAATGTACTTAAAAATTTTGACCACGCTTTAATACTTAGACAAGATGATCCTCTTCTTCCTGCAATTTTGAAAGTGTATGAAGAAACAAATGTTAAAAACGGAACACCTCAAAATACAATGAAAGGTGAAGCATTTAAAACAGAACTTGCAGAAGCTTTCCCGGATTGTAGACTTGTTGTTACCAAAGAAACAATGACTGTTGAGGGCATGATAAAAATTGTTTATGATTTACTTAAAGATAAGCTAAACATTGCAAAAATTACATTTACAAGTGGTGTCAATGCAGCAACTGCTGAATTTGACACGAAAAACAATATTGACCGTTGTCCCCTTTGTGGTATCGCCTTAGTTGATGGTGTTTGTCCAAAATGCGGTTATAAAAAATAAATACTTTTAAAAGGATGGTTTTATATAAACCATCCTTTTTTTGTAAAACATAAATTAATACTAACAAAATACTATATGTCTATATTTTAGTAAGAATAAAATTTATTAAGGTGCAAATTCCGAAAAGCAGAAAACTTGCTTACGTGGCTGTAGCTAATAGCTTACCCTCCTGTTTCTTCTCTCTTGCAATATGTACGGCATTAACGCCTATGTCTGTTGCAGGAGTATTTTTCCCAATTTGATGAATCTAAAGATGGATATGCTTTTTCAGCCGACGGGTAAATACGATCGCCAGCGTTCCTTTGAGCAGGTCCGGAACGATAAAGGGGATCACGCACCACGACAGTACTTTGATCAAAGATACCGCACCGTTGGTACGGGTATAGAGCACGAGAAACCAAGCTGTTCCGAAAGCATATAAAACCAGCAGGCCGATCACCATGGCAATAGACAGCACAAGCGTACTGCTGCCGAAAAAGTGGGTGATGCACCACATCGCCAGTGCCGCGGCGAGAAAACCCACAATGTAGCCGCCGGTGTTGCCGAACAGCATGCCGATACCGCCCCGGAAGTTGGAGAATACAGGCGCGCCCACAGCACCCAGCAGAATATAGACAAGTATTGACAGAGTGCCCCGCTTTCCGCCCAACACACCCAGAGTCAGAAATACGCCGAAGGTCTGTAATGTAAAGGGAACGGCTGCCGGAATGGCGATCCAGGTGCAGATTGCCATCAGCGCCGTGAACAGAGCGATCAGAGTGAGGTCTTTGGTTTTCATTTGTAAACATCCAATCGTAATAGGTTTACAATAGAGTAACACACAGTCCACGCACTGTCAATACGCCGTAGTATAGAATTTACAATTGCTTCCTTTGTGGTATAATAGCAAGCAGAAGATCACGTGGGAACACGAGAAAGGGCGCCGCCGATATGACAAAGGATTCTGTGATCGCGATTCTACGCCGTGCACAGAGGTATGTTTCGGGAGAGGAGATCAGCCGTACACTGGGTATCAGCCGCATGGCTGTCAATACCGCCGTGCAGTCTCTGCGCAAGGATGGCTACACCATCCTCTCGTCTACCAATAAAGGGTATCAGCTCAGCGGATCGCCGGATATTCTGTCAACCGGTGAGCTGCTGGCGTTGCTGCCGTGCGAGCGCATGGAACGGGTCGTATGTCTGGATACAGTGGATTCAACCAACAAGTATCTCAGACAGATGGCTCAGGAAGGTGCGCCGGATGGCCAGATCGTCCTTTCCAATGAGCAGACGAGTGGACGCGGACGGATAGGGCGCAGCTTTTCGTCACCTAAAGACAAGGGCATCTATTTGTCCATGCTAATGCGGCCAAACAGTGTTCCTGACGAGACCGCCAGCATAACGGCTTGGGTAGCCCAAGCCATGTGTGACGCAGTGGAGGCCGCCGGGGGCGTGCGCCCGGGGATAAAATGGGTCAACGATCTGGTGATGAACAAACACAAGATCTGCGGGATTTTGACCGAGATGTCGATCGAGAGTGAAAGCGGTCATATCCAATATATTATCACGGGGATAGGCATCAATGTCAATCACACCGCGCAGGATTTTCCCGAGGACATCCGCTCGGTCGCGTCTTCACTGGCTATGGAGACGGGTAAGCCATGGAATCGTGCCCGGCTGGCTGCACAAATGATAAACACACTCGATCGTCTGCGCGCTGATTGGCCGCACAACAAGCAACGGTATCTTGAAGCTTATCGACGCGATTGCCTGACGCTTGGCAAGGAAATTCGCTATACACGCGGCGCCGAGAGCGGCTACGCCACTGCCGTGGATATTGATGACAGCTTTGGCCTGATCGTGCGCGAGGCGGATGGGCAGAATAGTAGCCTGTCCAGCGGCGAGGTCAGCGTTCGGGGATTGTATGGCTATGTTTGATAAGATGAGGAGCGGTTTGAACTATGAGTGTTGATGTATCCATTGTCGCTTGTTCGGACTATGCCCCCGAAAGGGTACAGGCGGTGCTGCGTGAAGTTCTGCAGCCGGTTGGCGGCCTGGAATGGGTTACGCCGGGCATGAAAATTGCCGTGAAAAGCAATATTGTCAGTAAAATGCGCCCCGATTCGGCGGCGGTTGTCCATCCTGTCATCCTGACCGAGTTATGCCGTCAGCTGGTGGAGCGGGGGGCCAAGGTCGTGGTAGGCGACAGCCCGGGAGGCCCATGGAATGCCGCCTGGATACACAGCGTTTACGCGACGGCCGGCGTACATGCCGTGGAAAAAGTGGGGGCGAGGCTCAATGAGGATTTTCGGCAGCAGACGGTTGATTACCCAGAGGGCGTTGCTCTCAAATCATTCCCCTTTACATCATGGCTGGCGGACGTGGATGCGGTGATCGATGTGTGCAAGCTGAAAACCCATGGCATGACCGGTCTTTCCTGCGCCGTTAAGAATTTTTTTGGTATCATTCCGGGTACGCGAAAACCCGAATTTCATTACCAGTTTCCAAAGATAAAAGATTTCTGCAACATGCTGGTCGATCTCAATGAGTTTATCAAGCCCCGGCTGGTCATTGTGGATGCGGTATGGGGCATGGAGGGCAATGGCCCGACGCAGGGCACGCCCCGGCATATCGGCGCTGTGCTGGCCTCGGCTTCGCCCTATGATGCCGATCTCGTGGCGGCCCATCTGATCCACATGGACATTGCCGACGCTCCCACCATCACGGCGGCTATCGAACGCGGCCTGTGTGTGGACAGCGTGGATAAGCTGAGCATCAGCGGGGATATGGAGAAATTTATCGTTCCCGATTACAAGCTACAGCCGGTGCGGCAGGATATCCGCTTTATCACCAATCTGAAGTTTATTGACAGCTTTCTGGAGACGCATTTCGGCACGAGCCCCAAGGTGGTGGCTGCCAAATGCATTGGCTGTGGCAAATGCGAACAGACCTGCCCTGTGAAGACCATTCACATAGTCAAAGGACGGGCCCGGATCGATACCGGCGGCTGTATCCGCTGCTTTTGCTGTCAGGAATTCTGTCCCAAGGGAGCGATCATTGTCTATCGCCCGCCCCTGGCAAGACTTGTCGGAAAATAACCGAACGGCGTTTAAAGCGTCTTGGTATAATAGATACGCTGTCCGGTCAGCGGGTAATTCTCCAACGTAAAGACTTTTTGATAGCCATATTTCTCATAAAAAAGGGGTGCCTGAAAGCCGAACGTGTTTAGAAAGACATAGCGGCAGCCTCTTTGCCGTGCTTCTTCTTCGGCTTTTTGCAGAATTTCCGATCCTATGCTCTGGTTGCGGTAATCCGCGCTGACCCAAAGGTATTCTACCGTCAGCCAGTTGCCGTGTGTATCGCCTACAAGGCCGCCGATGATTCCGTCGTGTTCTTCCTCCATAAAGATGCCGATCTCCCTAACGTCGCTGGTTTCGATATGTTTAAGGTTATATTTCAGCAATCCGCAGTACAGACGGTCTTTTTCCTCTTCGGTGGGGGTACTGGTTATTCTCAGTTTCATAAAACCCTCCTGCATTTTCGTTGTGGTGTGCCGTATCCTATCATTGTATCACGAAGCACACAGACGGGCAATACGACTATGACAATCTATGACGGCTTGCGACCGTTTGTGCGTAGATGCGGTGTGAATGGGGCCGCACGAAATGAAAAGAGGTCTGAGCGAATGGATGCAGTTCTTGAGAGCAGGGACTTACGTTTTTTGGGCACCATTGAGTATCCTCCCATTTCTGTGGAACGAGGCAAAATAACGTTTATCTGCGGCGAAAGCGGATGCGGCAAAAGTTCCCTGCTCAAGCTCTTCAACGGCACCGTCTCTCCGTCAGAAGGCGAGATTCTTTATAGCGGTCAGCCACTGAACGCCATCGACAGTGTTCGGCTGAGGCAGGAGGTATTGCTGGCATCCCAGACGGTGTTCCTGTTTGACGGCAGCATAGAGGATAATTTTCGGCAGTTTTATGCCTATCGTGATCTGCCGGCACCCGATGCCGCCGCTATGCAGGAATTTCTTTCGGTATGCTGTGCCGATTTTGATCGGTCGTATGCCTGCGAACGCATGTCGGGGGGAGAGCGCCAGCGTGTCTTTATTGCGATATGCCTGTCTCTGATGCCCCGGGTGCTGCTGCTCGATGAACCGACCTCCGCGCTTGATGAATTGACTGCCGTCCAGTTTTTCGGTAACATCAAAGACTACTGTAATCTCCACGGTATCACCCTGATCTCCGTTTCCCACGATAAGAGTCTTGCAAACCGGTTTGCCGACTGCGTCATTGCATTGGAAAAGAGGAATCCGGCATGAAAGAGATCGTTCAGATGCAAATCTGGCAGTTTGCTCTGGTGTATTTGTTGTTGTTAATCGTGTTGGTCATTATGAAGGCCTGTAAGATCAACCAGACCAAACTGCTGTTGGTCGCCAGCATCCGTATGACGCTGCAGCTTGTGCTGGCAGGTTTGGTGCTGACCTATATATTTCAACACCCCCATCCGGCTTTTACTCTGCTGTATGTGTCGGCGATGACGGCCTTTGCCATTTATCGTGTTTTGTCCAAAAACAAAGGTCTCAATCGTCGGTTTAAAATCGCCATCGCTTTTTCTCTTGCGCTTTCAGGTCTTTGTATTGTCGCTTTTTTTATCGGTGTTGTGGTGGGGGAAAACCTGATCAATCCCCAATACGTTATACCAATCAGCGGTATGGTCATGGGCAACGCGATGACGGGCACAATGCTGGGGGTTAAGACCTTCCGCGAAAGCTTCATCGGGCAACGCAGCAGGATTGAGACGCTGTTGAATATCGGCGTGACACCCCAAAAGATTCTGTTGCCTTTTGTGAATCAGGCATTGGAGACCGCTCTGCTGCCGACAATAAATTCTATGCTGGGCATGGGCGTTGTTGCTCTGCCGGGTATGATGACGGGACAGATTTTATCGGGTACCCTGCCGACGACGGCCATCCTGTACCAGATTGCCATTATGATTGCCATCTGCACGGTCGTGTGTGTGTCGGTATTTGCATCGCTCTATTTGGGATACAAAACGATGTATAATAAGAAAAATCAGATACTACTGTAATGGGTTCCATAGCCGTGCGTTCGGGTATAAGAGTAAACTCCACCGGCCAATCATTGGTCGGTGGAGTTTTGCATAAATGAATGGGTGATGGTGTAGGGCATCCAATGTGGTTGTTTGTATTTGATCTTGTCACGATATTTGCGGACGCGCCATGTGCGCCCCTAATTTTGCTTCTATTCGAAGTTTTATGGAGGCGCTATGCGTTAACACTTGGCTTGTTGTTTGCCCCATCTTTTTTATACGAGGTCTGAAGCAATATGGGGGTTACAAAGCTCGTAATGATGATCAGGATCACAATGAAAGGCATGATGGAGCTGCTAATGATGCCATGCTCTACACCCTTTTGTGCAGTTACCAAAGCGACCTCGGCACGGGCCATCATACCAATGCCTACTTTGAAGGAGGAACGCAGCCCGTAACCGCAGCACAGTGCCGCACCGCCGCAGCCCACCACCTTACCCAGCATACCAGCAAGAACAAACAGCAAGCCGAACACAAGCAGGCTGGTGCTGACAGCGCTGAACTGTGTGGATATGCCGATGTTGCCGAAGAAGATGGGAACGAAGATCATATACCCGAGCACATCGGCTTTGCGGTCAATATAGCCGCTGTCGGAGTTGGTGGATAGGATAAGTCCCACAATATAGGCACCGGTAATATCCGCAATGCCGAACCACCTTTCACTCGCATACGCGACGAAAAAGCACAGGCCGAGGCTGAGGATGGGGATCAGACGGTGATGGGGGAATCGATTGTCTAGTTTTTTGAAGAATTTAGCCGCAACATAGGCGAGAATGCCGACAACGACAAAGTACGATAACGTTTTTCCGATTACCCCCCAGGGATTAACCACCTGCGAAGCACCGCCACCCTTCATGGCCAGAACGATGGATAACACAACAATGCCCAGAATATCATCAATAATCGCGGCGGCCACAATGGTCGTGCCCACCTTGGTGTCCAACTTTCCCACTTCCCGCAGGGTCGCCACGCTGATACTGACCGAGGTGGCCGTCAGGATGGTGCCGTAAAACAAGTTCGTGAGAATGGTATCGTGATTAAGTGCAGCAAAGCCACCATTACATAGGGTAGCGACAACAAATCCCAGCGCCATGGGGATAACTACGCCGCAGCAGGTGATAACCATGGCAGGCCCCCCGATGCTGCGAATCTTTTTTAGATCGGTTTCCAGACCTGCTGAAAAGAGTATGAGAACCACGCCGATTTTCGCAAGAAAGCCAAGCCCTGTCATGGCGGTGTCGTTCAATAGGGTCTGACCGGGTATGTACTGGATGAAACCAATGAGAATACCGGCAAGCAGCATACCGACGACTGCCGGAATGCCGATGCGTTCGCAGCCCTTCATCAGAACCTTTGACACGATCAACAGCATGGCCAGGGGGAGAAAAATCAAATAATAATCCACAGTGCATCACCTCAAAAATGCCGAGGGCCCGACCGGCTGCGTAAAGAAAGGCAAAAGGAAAGGAAACGTCGGGCTTGTTCTGGGTTCGGCAGTCTTACGGTGTGCCGTAACAAGGCGCGAAGGCAGATAAGCGTGCGTAGATTTTTCCGTGTCTTTTGATACTGCATGCGGGAACAGGGGGTGTTCTAGAATACCGGAAGGCCATCAAATTTGTGTGTTCAGGCATTGCTTATTCAAGCCTAACGGTTAGCTATTATAGACGGGTTGCCCGTAAATGTCAAATGTCATTTGCCGAAAGAGACGGCACCTGCTGAGCGTTGACTCCAACTATTCCAATACGGTGTATAAAGGCGTTTCGGCTGCTCCTTCGGGTGTGGCACTCTTCGATTCCCTCTACCTTAACGGAAAATCCAGCTGATG
>JAEZJA010000267.1 GCA_023415895.1 Bacillota bacterium | reverse complement strand
CTTTAGTATGCCACATCTGCCGGAGCTCATCCGCCTTTATTCCGTTTGGTTGTCGGCTGCCTCAAAAAGCACAGTCGCCAGTTCGCGGAGCCGCGCAATATTTCCGGTCAAATAGAGATAGCCAAACAGGGCTTCAAAGCCTGTGGCGCGGTGATAATCGCCGCCGGCCCGGGGCGTATGAGCATTGCGGCCCCGGCGAAAAGCGGCGGCTTCCTCCTCGGTCAGCAGGGGCAGCAGCGTATCCATGGCGGCGGACTGGGATTCGGCGCGCACCATGCCCACCGTCATTTTGTGCAGCTGGCCGTTGGGGCGGTTGGCTTGACAGGCCAGATACTCACGCACCATCAGCTCATAGACGCCATCGCCCACAAAGGCAAGCGTGAGCGGGCTGAGCGTATGCACATCCACCTCGGCCGGATAGAGTCGCTCCATTGCGTCACCCTCTTTATTCAATAAAGTCAAATTCAAAGCCGTAAATGCTCACCGTGTCGCCTTCGGATGCCCCGGCCTTGGTTAGCGCTTCAATAACGCCGGAGGATTGCAGAACACGCTCGAGATATTGCAGGCTCTCGTAATCATCCAGATTGACGCCCCGCAGCACCTGCAGCAGCCAGTCGCCCTCCACGGTAAAGAGATCATTTTGCCTCTTGATGGTGACGCTGCGGTCACGCGGGGCGTCGGCATCGGGGGCGGGCAATGGTTCGGGCGTATAGGTACGCACAGGCGGCAGCTTGGACAGCAGCTCGGCACAGCGTTTGATCAGAGCGTCCGTTCCGTGAGCGATGGCGGCCATCATGGGGAAGAATTCATACCCTTGCGCGCGCACGGTGGCGGCGAAAGCATCCACGGTGGCGTCGTCCGTCAGATCGCATTTGTTTCCGACAACCAACATGGGACGCGAAGCCAGTTCCGCATTGAAGCTCTGGAGTTCCTGATTGATCGCGGCGAAATCTTCCAGAGGGTCGCGGCCTTCGCTGCCCGACACATCCACCACATGAACCAGTAGACGGCAGCGTTCGATATGGCGAAGGAAGTCAAAGCCCAAACCCGCGCCGCTGCTCGCTCCTTCAATAATTCCCGGGATGTCGGCCATCACGAAGGATACGCCCTCCGTCACACGCACAACCCCCAGAACGGGAGTGATGGTCGTAAAGTGATAATTGGCCACTTCTGGGCGTGCTTCGCTGACAACCGACAGCAGAGAGGATTTGCCGACATTGGGAAAGCCCACAAGTCCCACATCCGCGAGCAGTTTAAGCTCCAGACGAAGCTCATAGGCTTCGCCCGGCAGTCCGGGCTTGGCAAAGCGGGGTACCTGGCGTGTGGCGGTGGCAAAATGGGAATTGCCCCATCCGCCCCGGCCGCCGTTGGCAGCCACGAAGCGGTCGGTATCCGACATATCGGCCATCAGCCGACCCGTAGCATTGTCATAAATCAGAACGCCGCGCGGCACACGGATAACGGTATCCTTTCCGTCCTTGCCGAAGCAGCGCTTTCCGCTGCCGGATTGTCCGTCCTCGCCGCGAAATTTGCGTTTATAACGGAAGTCGGACAACGTGCTCATGCCGTCGTCGGGCACAAACACAATGCTGCCGCCCTGTCCGCCGTCGCCGCCGTCAGGGCCGCCTGCCGCGACAAACTTTTCTCTGTGAAAGGTGACGGCGCCGTTGCCGCCGTCCCCGGCCTTGACCTGAATGGTTGCGGTATCAATAAACATAGTGGTTTCCTATCTCCTTGCGGCGGAGCACGAAGGCACCGCGCAGGATTATGAATTTCATGACTTGCTGTTAGTGTCTCTCGGTTTCAAATAAAAATCCCCGCCAGAACCGGCGGGGATTTGATGCGCTTTATTGCTCGACAGCATAAACGCTTACGCGCTTGCGATCTTTGCCCATGCGCTCAAAACGAACCGTTCCGTCTATTAGAGCGAACAGGGTATCATCCGAACCGATGCTCACACCGTTGCCGGGATGAATATGCGTTCCGCGCTGACGCACCAGAATGTTGCCCGCCAGAACGAATTGTCCGTCGCCGCGTTTGACACCAAGACGCTTGGACTCGGAATCACGACCGTTTTTTGTAGAGCCGACGCCCTTTTTGTGAGCGAACAGCTGAATGTTAATTTTCAGCATGGATTACACCTCCGTATTAATCACTTGAATGTTTTTCGGGTATTGCTTTTGCAGTTCGACCAGATGCAGGTGAAAGCCTTCCAGAAGTTCACGGCATTTTTCCGCCCCGTCGTGAGTAAGCCGCATGCGCAGATTTCCTTCTTCGACGGATGTATACGCGGGAATACCGTAGATGTCGGTGATGGTGTTGACCGTCATATAAGCTGCGGAGGAAACCGCCGCACACACAACGTCTTTTCCGGCATGACCCCCGCCCGCGTGGCCGTGGAGTTCAAAGCCGGTCAGCAACCCGCCTTCGGAGTAAAACTTACACTGCGTCATGACAATCAGGCCTTAATGGCATCGATCTGAACCTTTGTATAGGGTTGACGATGACCCATCTTGCGTTTGCTGCCCTTCTTGGCGCGATAGGTGAAAACCGTAACCTTTTTGCCCTTGCCGTTCTTCAGCACACGAGCATCCACAGTGACACCCTCAACATAGGGCGCTCCGAGCTTGAGCTCGTCGTCATTGTTCAGAGCAATGACCTTGTCAAACGTGACGGAGGATTCCTCGGCTGCATCCAGCTTTTCAATGAACAGAACGTCGCCGCTCTGAACCTTGTATTGCTTGCCGCCGGTTTCGAT
The DNA here is from genome assembly GCA_023415895.1 of Bacillota bacterium. Lineage (GTDB taxonomy): Bacteria > Bacillota > Clostridia > Oscillospirales > Acutalibacteraceae > Avimonas. Next base: position 1,651 of record JAEZJA010000267.1, on the reverse strand, counting down.
AATAGCGTACATGATAACAGGCACCTGCCTTTTTCTTAAGACTCGCTGCTGCAGGGCGGGGCAAACGCCCGCTTCCATGCCCAGAGCATGCGGCATCCGCTATTCTATCATGTTTGTCTGCAATTGTCAAGTAATGCGGCTTGTAGATTTTTGATTGGGTGATTGGGGAGATTGGCGAGGTTCAGCAGCCACTGTGCCTCTGAATTTTCTGCTTGCAGGGCAGTCGGAAGGATGCTACACTAAAAACAAGTTCTTTCAAACGGAGGTAGTATTATGAAATTCTGCATTCTGATGGGCAGTCCGCGGCTGCGGGGCAACACGGCCGAGCTGTGCAAGCCGTTTATCGCCGAGCTGCAAAGACACGGACAAGAGGTGCGTTATATTACACTGGCGGACAAGCAGATTGCGTCCTGCAAGTCCTGTTATGTCTGTCAGGATATCAGCGGAGAATATGGCTGCGCGCAGCACGATGATATGGTTGAGATTGTGGACAATATCCTCTGGGCAGACTGTATTGTGCTGGCTACGCCGATCTATTCCTGGTACTGCACCACGGAAATGAAGGCGGTGCTCGACAGGCATTACGGACTCAACAAGTATTACCGCAGCGCGAGCGGCTCGTTGTGGGCGGGTAAGCGGCTGGCACTCCTGCTGACGCACGGCTATGAACGCGAGTATGCGACACAGCCCTTTGTGATGGGAATTCAGAGGCTGTGCGAGCATTCCAACCTAGTATACGGCGGTATGGCTTCGGTGCGCGATATTGACGATCTGCCGTCTTTCCAGACACCCGAGGCGATCCAGGAAGCTGAGACCTTTGCGCGTGAGTTGATCAAGGATGAGAAGATGTCGGATTAGGGTTCTTTGATGATAAGGGTCAAGCAAGAGGATAGGGGTATACGATGATGTGAGCAAATTTTTTTTCGTAATTAGAGCAAGACTCGTAAGGGTGTACTTTGTCACACCTCATCTGAACGGCTATCGCCGCTCACCTTCCCCTCAAGGGGAAGGCTTTAGGGGACGCATTAAATACTGCAATACATTGAGGGCTGGCTTTCCAAAACGGAAGGCCAGCCCTTGTCTTGCCTACGACTATAGTTATCAAACGTACGTGCATTTCTCTTTGTTGACACGCATGGCGCGCAGGGAGTTGAGAATGGCCAGTAAGGAGACACCGACATCGGCAAAGACGGCTTCCCACATATTCGCTGTACCGAAAGCGCCCAGAAGCAGAATCAGCGCTTTGATGGCCAGGGCAAACACAATGTTCTGGGTTACGATGCGCAGCGTGCGGCGCGCAATGCGGATGGCTTGCGCAATTTTGGCGGGGTTGTCATCCATCAGAACGATATCGGCGGCTTCAATGGCGGCGTCGCTTCCCAGCGCTCCCATGGCAATACCGATATCGGCGCGTTTGAGCACGGGGGCATCGTTGATACCGTCACCCACAAAAGCAACCTGCCCCTTGGAGCTCTTTTCCCCGATGAGACGTTCAACCTGCGTGACTTTGTCGCCGGGAAGCAGTTCGGTGTGCACTTCGTCAATACCCAGTTGCTTGGCAACGCTTTCGCCAACGGCTTTGTGGTCTCCTGTCAGCATGACGGTTTTTTTGACACCCGTGGCTTTGAGCGCGGCAATACCCTCAGCAGAC
>JAEZJA010000263.1 GCA_023415895.1 Bacillota bacterium | reverse complement strand
CCCAGCACTTTAAACAGCTGCAGGTGTTTGGGGACGGAGGATATCCATTCGTCGCCGCGGATAACATGGGTCGTACGCATCAGGTGATCGTCGACCGCATGGGCAAAGTGGTAGGTGGGAATGCCGTCGGATTTGAGCAGCACGATATCCTCGTCGTTTTCCGGCATCTCAATTTTGCCCTTGATCATGTCGTCAAAGGCAATGCGGTGCTCCTCACTGCCGGGGGAGCGCAGGCGTACGACAAAGGATTGCCCCGCCTCAATGCGCTCAATGCCCTGCCCGGGAGTCAGCTTGCGGCAAACCGCATAGTCACCATAGTAGCCGGTGCGCGCCTTGGCGGCTTCCTGTTGCGTGCGGGCCGCCGCACGTGCTTCCTCGCTGCAGAAGCAGGGATACGCAAGCCCCTGACTGACGAGCTGCTTGGCATAGACGTGGTAAATCGCCGCCCGCTGGCTCTGCTGATAGGGGCCGTAGTCGCCGCGGGTTTCGCCCGGTGCGACAAAGCCTTCATCGGGACGCACGTCATAGGCGTTGAGTCCTAGCAGAATATCCTCGGCACCGCCTTCCACCTCACGCTTGCTGTCGGTATCCTCCAAGCGGAAGTAAAATACCCCGCCCGTCGCCTTGGCGGTCAGGCGGTTGACCATGGCGGCATACAGCGTGCCGATATGCAGGTAACCCGTCGGACTGGGAGCGATACGCGTCACACGCGCACCCTCCGCAAGTTGTCGCGGCGGATATTTTTCTTCAAAATGTTCCGGTGTAAGCGTCACAGCGGGGAACATGATGTCGGCTAGTTTTTTAAAGTCTGTCATTTCAGTCACAAATACACCCTCTTTTTCGGTATTCTTTTACTTTACCGTTTTCAGTTGAAATTGTCAACATAAGTGTGCTATTATAATTAGTAATATACTCCACTTCACCCGAAAGGAACCGTAAAATTTATGGACTATCGTATTGCCGATCGTGTGCAGGCGCTCAACCCGTCTGCCATCCGTGAAATTCTCAAATATGCCGCCGATCCCGAGGTTATCTCGCTGTCCGCTGGCAATCCCGCGCCCGAAGCCTTCCCGATCAAGGAAGTGGCGGAAATTTCCGCCCGCATCCTGGCTGAGCGCCCGGTCGATGTCCTGCAATACAGCACGACCGAAGGCTATGCGCCTCTGATACGCCGCTTGAAAACCTACATGAAAAACAAGCACAACGTCGGGCGCGAGTTTGACGAGATGCTGATTACCGCCGGTGCTCAACAGGCCGTCGAGCTGGTCGTCAAAACCATGTGCAACATGGGCGACGCCGTGGTTTGCGAGGCTCCCAGCTTTATCGGCTCTCTCAACAGCTTCCGCTCCATGGGAGGTAAGCTGATCGGCGTGCCTATTGAAAGTGACGGCATGAGCATGACGGGACTCGAGGAGGTACTGCGCACCAACCCCAACGTGAAGTTCATCTATACGATTCCCAATTTTCAGAATCCATCGGGCATCACGATGAGTATGGAAAAACGCCGCCGTATGCTGGCGCTTGCGCAGCAGTATGACGTGCTTATTCTGGAGGACAACCCTTATGGGGATTTGCGTTATGAGGGCGAGAACATTCCCTCCATCAAGTCGCTGGATGAGGAAGGCCGCGTGATTTATGCCGGCAGCTTCTCCAAGGTGCTGGCACCCGGCATCCGTGTGGGCTATGCCATTGCCGCTGTGCCGCTGATTAAAAAGATGACTGTGTGCAAGCAAGGCGAGGATGTTCATACGAGCATGTGGTCGCAGATCATCTGCGACGAATACATGGGCCAATACGATTTCGAAGCGCATCTGAACGATCTGCGCCGGATTTATCGTCACAAATATCAGCTGATGCTGTCACTGATTGAGAAGCATCTTGTGCCCCAGGGCATCACCTATGACAAGACTCAGGGCGGCCTGTTCGTTTGGTGTCATCTGCCCGAGGGCACGGATATGCCGACCTTCTGCACACTGGCGATCAAGGAGCACAAGGTCGCTGTGGTTCCCGGCAACGCGTTTCTGGTCGACGAAAAGCAACCCTGCCGTTCCTTCCGCCTGAATTTCAGTACCCCCTCAGATGAGGATATGATCAAGGGTGTGGAGAAGCTGGGTCAGTTTGCTGCCGATTTTCTCAAGAAATAAGCGAAACGATATCCCGAAAGGAAGACACATCATGGACAAACCAATGGAAACTCCCGCTCCTCGCAAAAAACGCGCCCTCAGCTGCATCCAGCCGACCGGCATTCCCACGTTGGGCAACTATCTGGGTGCGATGCGCAACTGGGTGGGTATGCAGGATGAATTTGACTGCGCCTTTGCCGTTGCCGACCTGCACGCCATCACCGTGCGTCAGGAGCCGGCTAAATTTCGCAAACAGATTTATGAAATGTTTGCTCTGCTGATGGCCATCGGCCTTGACCCCGACAAGAGCCTGCTCTTTGTGCAGTCGCAGGTGCCTTCGCATACACAGCTGGCCTGGCTGCTGGCCTGTCATGCGCAGTTCGGTGAGATGGCCCGTAAGACCCAGTTCAAGGATAAATCCGCCAAGCATGCCGACAATGTCAATCTCGGACTCTTTGCCTATCCGGCGCTGATGGCCGCCGACATTCTGCTGTATCAGCCCAACTATGTTCCTGTGGGCGCTGATCAAAAGCAGCATGTCGAGCTGACGCGCGATATTGCCGAGCGCTTCAATTCGCTCAACGGCAATGTGTTTGTTGTTCCCGAGCCCTACATCATGAAGGCGGGTGCTCGCGTACGTTCGCTACAGGAGCCGACCAAGAAGATGTCCAAATCGGATGAAAACCAGAACGCCTTTATTTCACTCAAGGACGATGCGGATACCATTCTGCGCAAGTTCCGCCGTGCCGTAACCGACAGTGAGGCGCGCGTGTATTACGGCGAGGGCAAGGATGGCATCAACAACCTGATGGAGATTTATGCCGCCGTAACCGGCAAGACCATGCAGGAGATTGAGGCCGAATTCGAGGGCAAGGGCTACGGCGACTTCAAAACGGCTGTAGCTGAAGCCGTGATTGTGGCGCTGCGTCCCATTCAGGAACGCTTTGACGAGCTCATGAAGGATAAGGCGCAGCTCGAGACGCTGATGAGGCAGGGTGCCGAAAAAGCTGCGGCTTTGTCCCGCCCCACCCTCAATAAGGCCACGAAAAAGCTGGGTTTTGTGCTGCTGTAAGCGCCCGGTTGCATCTCACAAACGAATTTCTCAAAAAGCCGCCGTGTGCGGCTTTTTTCTTTAGAATAATCAGGAAGACAGGCAGACGCTGCCTCCACTGTCATGCTGATCTCATCGAAAAGGGGCACTCTGGATGTCTCTCCATGATGCATGGCCGCAATTTCCAAAGGATGGCTTGCCAAGTTGACCCAAGCGTGATATCGTTAATAGCTGAATAGGTGTGAAATTTTGGCATATGACTAATTTGGTAACGAAATTTGTCGGAGCAGTACAGGAGTGAGAGTGGTTGTCCTTATTGAAACTGGGGCGGTATCTGAAGCCCTATCGAAAGCAATGCATTGCCGGGCCGCTTTTTAAGCTGGCTGAAGCGGTGCTGGAACTGTATCTGCCCTTGCTGATGGGCCGTGTGATCGATCAAGGGGTCATCAGCGGCGACAAGGGGTACGTTCTGCGTATGGGCGGCGTGATGC
>JAEZJA010000239.1 GCA_023415895.1 Bacillota bacterium | reverse complement strand
ACTGTATACAGCAGGATCAACGGCAGCATAATCAACAAGATTCCCGCCGAGGCCACCAGGCTCGAGGCAATGTCGGACGATGCCGTGCCAAGCAGTACCGCTGCTTTGGCGGGTATTTGTGATATCTTGTTTGATAACACGGGCATCCCGTTGAGAAATACTGGCGAATAGATGCTGTCGTTCCATTGCCAAACAAACGAGAACAAGAACACGGTAATGAGTGTGTTGACCGATCCCGGCAGCGCGATCTGCAAAAAGGTACGAATCGGACCGGCACCGTCAACCTCCGCCGCCTCTTCAAGCGCCTTTGGCAAGCCCATGAAATGCTGCCTCAGAATAAATACATACAGACCATTTTTCAGTCCTGTGCAGGTTATACCGAGCAGCCAAAAGGGTACAGGGGTATCTATCAGTGATGGTGTCGTACCAAAAATCGCCTTCATGATGCCAAACAGATCAAAGAAACGGAACTGGAAGTACCGAGGCAACAGAAGCAGATCCGGCGGAATTACCATGGCAATGATCACAGCAACAAACAGAAAGTTGCGAAGGCGGAATTGGAAACGCGCCAGCGAATACGCCACCATGACGGCAGCTACCATCTGAATCAGTGCCGAAGTGATACTCAGGAAAAAGGTGTTGGGGAACGCCTTTCCGTATTCCAAAATTGACAGTGCCGCCTTGTAATTATCCGTGTTGATAACGCTGGGCAGGTAGGTAAGTCTGGGATTGAACACATCCGATACTCCTGTAAAGGAGTAAAACACCTTCGATACCAGCGGATACAGGACCACAAAGCAAATACCTGCCAAAAACACGCCACGGACAACACTGAGCAACACACCGAGGCTTTTCTTTTTCAACCGAGTAGGGTTTTTAAAACGCAACATGGCGCGCACCTCACTAATCAGAATAAACTACCACGCGGGATATGACCTTATACACCAGAAATACCAGCAATAATGTCACAAGCATATAGACAACCGACATCGCCGAACCACTGCCGTATTCGATTCTGGTATATGTGGTTTGTTTTATCAATGCAACCACCGGATTTGCCGCACTGTTCAAACTATCGATCAGGCAGTAGATTACGCACACGAGTATATGCGGACTTACCAACGGAAAACGAATTTTCCAAAAGACCTCCCACGCGGAAGCGCCTTCGATAAAGGCCGCCTCGTAAATGGAATCGGAAATCGCCTGCAGTGCGGCGATAAAAATGACAATGGGAACCGCTGACATGGTGGTAATTGTTCCGACCTCCTGCAGAGCTCGCTGCAGAAAGGTGACAATCTGGAGTGGCATATCAAAGTTGCTGATCATGTGGATGATGCCCTCAACCTGTTCAGTACCGGCATCCGAACCCGCTGTCGTTGACAGGTAGTCATTCTTCATCAACACATCTACCGTTCCTGACGCAATGACCACAGGAATAAACAAAATGGATCGTACCAGACCACGGGATTTGAATTTCATATTTAAAACACTGGCCAGAAAAAACGAAAAGAAGATAACCAGAGGAACCTGATAGAGGATGGCGGAAAACGAGCTCAACAGCGTTACGCGGTACTCGGTATCGACTAAAAAGATGTTGCGGTAATTCTCAAACCCGACAAAGTCGAGTGTGTATTGCTGCAAACCCACCGACAGCTTGCTGAAAGATATCCGAACCGCTTCGATCAACGGAAAGATGACAAAAACAACAAGGCCAATGATCCATGGCGCTGCAAACAGATAGCCGTATTTGCCACGCCGCTGCACAAGCAGGTTCTTTTTTCTGTTTCTCATTTGGGATCTCCCCTTCCGGTCCACCAACCCAGCGCAGGAATCTCGTATCCGTTCACTTTCACAGGATAGTTGTTGTAATTGACATACACATAGCCATCCGAGAACACGGACACAAACACTTGATCTGCCACCTGCTCATGTCGAAGAAATAGCGTACCATACAGGCTTCCGACCGCACTATTCAATTCCTCATACTCCGACAGTAACCGGGTTTTTTGTGTAGCATACTGTGTCGCATATAAATCAGGATAGTCTCCTGCGCTCTTATTCACCAAAGACTCTGCTGTTAAAACATACAGGGGTGCAGCGCCGTTCTCCATGACACGCAGCAGATCGGATCGCTCCCCATTGCTAACATTGACAGCCGGTGAGGTGTACTGCACATGCCCACTGAGTACCATTGCGTAAAACGGCACGCTGTAATCGGTCATGACGTATCGTTCGGAGCGCAGCGGGATATTTGTTACAACATCGGCATACGGCAATGCATACGCATTGGCATCAGAAATCATCAGATCTGTTCCGTCGTTTTTCACTCTGTCCAATAGCCCGGCCATCGCCTCAATGCTGTCCTGCCGATGTACCGTTTCTCCGGAAGTGTAATCGGCATTTAAGTCGGAACCGGCCGAACCCAACGACACCGCATTTACTCCCACGCCCTTCAAAAAGGATTTTATGCTGTCAGAGCCGGCGTTCACTTGGGAGGAATTCAGAATAAAACGATCCTTTTCTGTCGTGCGAATAAAGATCGCGGAATCAAACAGGTACAATAACCCTTGCTGATGGTTGAGCATGGTGACTGTCTTTTTACGGCTTAGAGAATTCCCCACCGTTTGCGCATCCGCATACAATATCTGCGCATCCGGATAGAATCCCACATCCATGCTCTGCAGTTTATCTGCCAGTGCCTGTAACCCGGACACGCCGCCCAGTGCTTTTTCTGGACGAATCCCCGTTGAAATCAGACCCTGTCGATAGCCGCCGTTGATCCAACCCCTCAACCGCAGGTTCAGCGCTTCCACGCCGGCACTCCGCAGTTCCTCGATAATCGAGGCGCTCTGTGTAAAATCCGTCAGCACATTGTCAACGGAATACGAAAACCCAAAACGGTACTTCTTTTCTCGGATAAGACCAACTGTTTCCACTGTCAAGGGGTACTCGTCCGCTTCCTTCAGTGGCGCATCTCCGAAAAGATACTCTCGGTACCAGGCAGCCATACCGGAGTAACTCGCCTTGTCCCCCGAAAGGAATTTATACCGAAGGCGGATATCACCTGTGTATCTTTCCTCAGGATAGACCGCCATGGTCAACTCATCGCTGGTTGAGGTCTTACCTGCACTGGTCATGTAATCGACAACGGATATGGTAAATTCCGGCCATACGCGAGCTGTTTGTTTTTCTGTGCCGGTCACGGCGTTAACATAGGCGTAGGCCTGCGAGTCCTCCACAACAGCCAGGTAGGCCTCATTCCCCTCGCGGCAACCATACACATTGAGCCGTGCCTCATTGGCTTCGGCTATGAGGTTTTGTCTTGAAACGGCATAATCCGGTCCAAACAGCTGTACGCGATACGCGCCGCTCTCCGATTTGCCGTTCTTATAATTCATGATGCTGCCGCTGCCGTCGGGAAGTAGGAAGTATCCGTCCTTGTCCTCTCCGCCGGTAAAGTTGGTAGGCAGACTCAGGGTCTCCAACCGTATCGTGGATGGCATTTCAATTTCGGTTTGGGGCACGCGGATGACCAGCTGATCGTCCTCCAACGTGTAATAGACATTGAGGTTAAACACCGGCTGTTCCTCGGTTTTTTCCTCCTGTTGACTCAGCCCATCCAGCTTCCTGTCTTCCTTTGTATAGCCAAGCTCTTCAAACAATGTGGCGACTTCAAGCTTGAGTACATCATTCATTGTTTTGTTACGCAGGCCGTACACTTTTTTGTTTACCGCCTGCGGATATTCCGCTTGCAACTCCAGGACGGTGGCTTCATCATATTCGGAAAAGTCAATTAAGCGATAAATCATCTCCAATAAACTTTTCTGATCATCGTTGGCTTTTTGATAAAACATCTCGTAACGTTCCGGCGCCATCGCTATGGGGAAAATGAATGTTTTCAGTACCGTTCCAAGCGTATATTCAACCTTAACACCGGTGTCGGTGTTCGTAATTCGATACTGTCCTCTCGAAACGCAGTCGGTAAGACTATCCATATAGCCAAGCGAGCCCTTAGAGTCTCGGTAGGTTAAGGAGAATATCGGATAACGAGTATTGTCGCCCGCCTGTGTTGTTGCCGTAGACCACACATATCCAGAATCCTTGACGGTCACTCGAATATCCGTAGTGTCGGGGTTGACCTCGAGAATCAACCGATCCGTCTGTGCAGCCGGTGAGTAACCCTCGCCGGCCGGGTTGTTCAGCGTAGTTTGTGCCGCCAACAAAGTCCGGGTGAGCCCTTCCTCAACCGGCGCCACGGTTTGACATGCCGTCAACGCTACGGCTATAAGGCCTATGGAAAAGCCCATACAACGCCTTCTTTTCACGTTAAATCCTCCCCCGAGCTTCAATTGGAAAGTATGGCGATATCCCGAAGCATATCCGCCGCAAAAGCAACCATCTGCTGAACAAGGAAGTACAGCAGGATTGACAGGAACAGTAGGATCACAACCAACAGCACGGTGATCAACAACACCAGTAACGACTTCGACATCGAGTAATCGTGTACCTGCTTGTTGCCGGAAATAATCAACAGAGCCGCCCATATAACAGCAACGTTGATCAGCAATTGATAGATGCTTGCTTCCTGTGCCGCAAGCACGTTACTCAGAATGATGGCTGGCGGATACAGCATTAAAACCGGTGTCAGCGCATAGCAATTGGTCATTAAAATGCTCTTGAAAGTTCCCTTACCATCCATCAGTGAGCTGACGCACCAGTTGCACAGACTCAACACGAGCACCAGTAAGGGAAGCTGCAGAATCGGTACGAGTATCAAGGTCTTTTGCACACCGCTGCCGGTAAATATGTATCCAGTGGCATATGTGTGAAACAACATAATGACGGTACCGACACCAAGTAAAATCAGCGCCGCGGATAAACTGCCCCTGTTCTCCCTGGTTAAATCCCAGAAGCCTGACATCGGGCGGAAAATGATTTTACGGCTAAACATAATTTGATGGAACAGAGGCGACTTTGGGC
>JAEZJA010000223.1 GCA_023415895.1 Bacillota bacterium | reverse complement strand
ACCACGATTTACGCGTACAAATGTAAATAGCCAATGATAGCGATGTGTGGGAAAATTGTATGATGCGTTATGAATACACCAACGGCTGTCATCCGGATTTTATTCTTCTCTGCCACGAATTGGACTGCTTTTTGAACGAACTTGCCGGAGGAGAACAAAATCGATCTCAGTACATTTTATATAATACTCTTGAGGATATTCATGATGTCGTTTTGGCGTATCACGGTACGATTCCTGTTGGCTGTGCCGGTTTTAAGCAGTATGATACTTCCGCCGCTGAAGTCAAACGGGTGTTTGTGCGCAGCAACTATCGCGGCCAAGGGATTTCCAAACGAATACTGGAATCCTTGGAGCAAAAAGCAAGGGCAAAAGGGTATTCTCGCCTGATACTGGAAACCGGCAGACCACTTGTGGCTGCGTTGGAGTTGTATAAACGATTCGGCTTTCAGGTTAGGCCGAATTATGGGCAATACAAAGACATGACCGATTCGATCTGCATGGAAAAGAGTTTGTAATATCCAAATAGCTTTTTTGATAACCTTGGGAATACAAACGGGAGAGGATGACTCAATGCCATCCTCTCCTTTTTTATGACTCCATTGATTTGGTGGAGTGCTTATTCATAAAGTCCATCAGCATCGTCCGGTATTCCTCCCGGTCGGTCAGCCAGCTGACGCCGTGTCGGGCGTTTGCCGCGCGCAGAATATACTTTTCGGTGGGACAGGCTTCATAGTTCTGTTCGGTCATGCAGGGCGGCACAAAATCGTCCATCTGGCCATGGATGAAGAAAACAGGCACCTTGCAGTTTTTGAGCGCCGTCAGTGTAGAATAGCTCGACAGGTCGCAATGCGCACGTGTTTTGGACAGAATATTGACAACCGAAACAAGCGGAACCGCCGGTAGCTTCATGCAGTTTTTGGCGACGTGTTTGAGCTCCTCCAACGGTGAGGTGAAGCCGCAATCGGCAATGATTCCACGTACGTTTTCGGGCAGCTCATCCCCCGAAGCCATCAGCACGGTGGAAGCCCCCATCGAAACACCCAGAAGAAAAATATCCTTATCAGCACCGTAACGACGGTTGATTTCGTTGATCCAGTCGACGCAGTCCAGACGCTCTTTGATACCGAAAGTGATGTATTTACCCCCACTTTTTCCGCAGGCACGCTCGTAAACGTTGAGAATGTTGTAGCCGCGCTCATGGAGCTCTTTGCAAGAGCCGCTGAAGTCCGCATCGGGTACACTGCGGTAACCGTGAAAGAGCATAACGGTGCGCGGGGATTCGCCTGCTGGGAGATATTCTGCACATAGTTTCAGACCGTCGCGGCTTTTTATGGTGATCGTCTCCCAGGACTGCTCGCGGATCCACTGATACCCCGCCTCGTATTCAGGAATAAATTGTTTAACCGGTTCATAATTGAACATGACATTGAAGTCAGGCTCGGATTCCTTGCGTCGACGCATGGCATAGTTAAACAGCCGGTTCGCCATTAATACAGCCGAGCCGGCAGCAACACCGCCCGCAACGGCCGCAATCCATTGTTTTTTCATTATCATCACCAACCGAATTCTGATGCAGAGATGGAAGGATTTGCGGTTCACAGCACCTCTTACTAATAAATTACAGACGTTTGTCACGTTTCGGAACAGAAACTAAAGAGCATGAACACTGTCGATTTTAGCATACCGTAACGTGCCTTGCTTATTCATCATAAGATTTGCTATCGCGCGCCCTGTTCAAGAAAAGGCTGATACATCATCAGCGCATGATTTTCGGTAATATATTCCTCGTCCACAACATTGTCGCAGGCATCAATCACCCTGCGATAAAGCGTGTTGTGACGGCTGTAGCCGCCCCAGTATTCACGCTCAAATCGGTGTTCCTTTTCAAAAACTTCATAACGGAAAGCCGTGGGTCTGTCGGAGCACCAGCGTCCTTTGAGCGTGCTATCGGTAACCTCCAGCAAAAGCTGAAATGGCTGCTCAGTATCGTTTCGGATCATCAGATCAAGATAATTGTAACTGCAAGTTGCTCCGCTGCCAAACGGCTGTGTACGGTTGGAATCAGGGAACACATCAAAGCTGTGTCGATGGCGCTCGATAACCGTCAGCGGCGTGTGGATGGTCATCCAATAGATCAGGTTGGACAACTGGCACAAACCTCCGCCGACGCCCGGCCCGAAGGAGCCACAATACAGTACCATCCCCTCCACATACCCTTTTCCCTTGGTTGGCTTACCGATGGTGCGCCAATAGGAAAAGGTCTCGCCCGGCTGAAGAACGACGCTATTGAGTTTGCTGACTGCCAGCTTAAGATTGGTAACCTTGTTGGTTTGCAGCCACATGTCCACATTGCGCAGCTGGCGCACAAGGGGCGTCTCATGGGCGGCAATACAGTAGGCCAGCCGCATATTTGGCTGTTGGGCAGCAAAGCGATAGCCGCCCGTCATCCACTGCACATGCCGTTTGAACGTAAAAAATCGTTGTCCCAGATAAACGCGCAAGCGGGATCGCTGAATTGGCTTTGGACAATCATCAAAACGCATGACATTGCCTTCTTCCTCAATAGCAGTCGATATTGGCAGAAACAAGATTGATTTTTATGTTAAGGCATATTCCTTTACAGCTATTCTTTAATCAGACCCTGTGCGTAGGCGGCCACCAGCAGCTGCAGCTGGTGGATACGTTCGCGCAGCTGGGTGCCCGTGTCGGTATCCGCCACTCGTTTGCGCGCTTCCGCTTTTTCGAGCACGGTTTTGATCGAGACCATGTCCTCCTCGGTTTCAATGGCGTTCTGAATAGACAGGAAAGGCATATTGGAGGTCAGCAGCAAACCGTAGGAATTATAAAACAACGTGTAACCGGCTATGCCCGTCAGCGGATGATAGGCCTTGGACAAGCCGCCGTCGATCACCAGCAGCCGGCCGTTGGCTTTGATGGGACTCTCGCCTTTGGGCGTGATAACCGGTACATGGCCATTGATGATATGCGAACAGGATGGATCAAGGCCGAACTCACTCAGAATGCTGTTGCAGACCTCTTCGTTGTCGCGATACTGATAATAAGGATTTTTTCGCTCTGCGTGCGTCTCTTTTTCGTCAAGATAGGTGCGTTCAAAGGTAGCCATCTTGTCCTTGCCATACAGCGGCGAATACTTTCCCGTCCAGAGATACCACAGATAATCCAGTCCCTCGAGCTTTTCCTCCGAGTCCTTGCTTTTCAGGCAGGCATTCGTGACCAGATTCTCGATTTTATCAATATAGGCTTTGCCGGCGTATTCGCTGTCCCCGATGCGTACCTTGAGGAAGTGTCCGTCTTTATCCAGCGGAATGCAGCCGTGATAAAGCAGATTGGAGTTGAAGACCTTGTACATGCTCCCTTTGGAGAATAGGAATTGCACCTGTTTTTGCAGCTTTTCATTGCGCAGGAAGGACATACGCAGCTTGACGATCAACTCGCGCTCTTCTTTGGACAAAGCGGCAGGCTGATGTGGATCCACGGTGGGAAAGTGGCAGTCTCTGAGCCGATAGGTTTTTCCGTGAGCCGCATAGGTTCCCTGCTCATAATCGATGTTTTCCAGCACCAACCGGTCATGCATTTCGTCATAAAACCGGCGATGAATAACCTCGGCTTCAAGCTTGAACTGCAATTTGGTGATGGCTTTGTGAACCTTTGCCGACAATGAACGTTCCTTGTCGCTGAGATTCTCACAATGCTCCGGCATAAACAGTTCGCAGGGGTCGTCCTTGTAAACCTCCATGGCGAAGGACACCAGCGGCAGCAGGTTGATGCAGTACCCTTCCTCCAGCGTATCCAGCGTCTGATAACGGGTGGCCATGCGCAGCACATTGGCAATGCACACATCCGAACCTGCTGCGGCACCCATCCACAGAATATCATGGTTGCCCCACTGGATATCCACGCTCTCCATGTCCATCAGAGCATCAAGGATTATATGCGGCCCGGTGCCGCGATCAAAGATATCGCCCAGAATATGTAGACGGTCAACCGCCAGCCTCTGGATCAAGCGGGCGAGCGCGATAATGAAATTGTCCGCCTCCCCCACCTCCAGAATAGACGCGAGGATCTGGTTATAATAGTCTTCCTTGTCCTCCGCATTGCGTTCATTGAGCAGCTCTTCAAGAATATAGGAGAAGTTTTGCGGAAGAACGTTGCGCACTTTGGAGCGGGTATACTTCATGCAGACACATCGGCAAACCTGAATGAGCCGGAAAAGCATGATGGAATACCAGTCCTCCAGATTGCTTTCGGTCTGCTTGACGATATCCAGCTTTTGTTCGGGATAGTAGATTAATGTGGCCAAAAAATTCTTGTCGCGAACACTCAGCGTCATACCGAAGGTATCGTCAATTTTCTGCCGTATAATACCCGATGCACTCTTGAGCATATGGGTAAAGGCTTCGTATTCGCCATGCAGATCGCTTAGAAAAAGCTCGGTGCCTTTGGGGAGATTCAAAATAGCCTGCAGATTGATAATTTCAATGCTGGCGGCCTGCTTGCTGGGGTAGGAAAGTGACAGCAGTTTGCAATATCTGAGCTCATCCTCGGTAAAGGGATGCTCATGAGCGTTGTTTTCCGGCAAAGGTCTTGCTCCTTTCGTCCATTGGTGCGGGTGATCCACCAAACCATGGTATTCAATCGAATCGATGCCATCAGTATATCATAATTCCACAGGTTATCCAACTGAAAATGAAGCAGAAACACCCTTTCAGAATGATGAAGAGAAACGCCGACTTAGGAAGCAAGAAGTTTCCCAAGTCGGCGTTTCGTATTTCTATTCGGATATAGCTTTCCATAATGTTACTCCCTGCTGTAACGATTCTCCACGATATTGCAGCAGAAGCACTAGATGGATGACATTTATAAATATAATATATGAGCTTGAACATTGCTGCAAGAAATGATAACCGGGCAATTTCGGAGGTAACCCTTTGAAATAGCCAAATTAATCCCTTATTTTACTTGCGTCCTTTTAGTATAACGAGTCTCGGTATATGTCTGCAACGTCCACTTTAACCTGCGTAAGTACCTTCAAAAACGTATCTATTCCATTAGTCTGGATAAACACTTTTTCTGCTTCGGAAATAGGGATAAGCGTCAGAAATTCTACATAACAGTCATCGTATTCAATTTCATGGAGTTCCCATGCGAACGGATCGACGAAGAGAATGTGCTGCAGCGCAGAATTCTTTTCAAAGAACTGAACGATATTTGGATAGATGATATCCGGACCGATATCATAGTG
>JAEZJA010000189.1 GCA_023415895.1 Bacillota bacterium | reverse complement strand
TCCCACAACCCGTACACCATTTCGGAATGACGCAGATAGGCGGTGGACGGGAAGATGACCGCCACCTGTGGGATCGGTGTTCCACCGTGGCAGAGTTCACGGCGCTGATAACAGAACGCGCCCAGCTGATCCACCGTGTCAGCGGTATCCTCGGGGATAAGCCCGCTGCGGGTGGGGTTGTAATACACGCAACCGGATCCGCCGTGAACGAGTATCGGGGCCATCTCCTGCTGTAACTGTACCACAGACTTTGGCAGCTTATTCGTTTCCCCTTCCGACCATCCGCCGCCCCAAAGCATCAACTCCCAAGGCATGCCGGAATGCTGCAGGTACCGTGTTTCCATCCGCAGGCGTTCTCTCGCATATTTGGGCACCACGTCTCCGCTCAACATATGGACGGGTGCGCAAACCGGCACCGGCATCTGGGTGGTATAGGCCCAGTTGCTGCATATATCAAGCTCAGGGTATTGTTCATGCAAGGAAGATACCCAATGTCTTGTATACCGTAAAAAGTTCTCTCGATGAAAACTCGTCCATTCAAGCCATTCCGGATCGTCACGGTCAACAGGTGCCGGCGTTCCCTTTAACTCTTTCCACGCCGCTTTGGCAGCAGGAGAATAATCTAGCACCGCACCCCAGCATTCGCCGTCGATCCAGACGCCGTTGATGCCGTACCGGTCAACGATCTCTCTGAGTTGGGGCAACATGACCTCATCAACGTACCTGCCGAACACAGACGTTCTGGAAGGAATGGTGGCACCTTTTTCATCCATGGCCGCATATTGCGGATGCAATTCTGTTTGAACATTGTCAATCAAACCGGAAAAGTGGATGCCCAGAGGTATCTCCCGTCGCGCTGTCGCGCGGCGCAGAACATCTAAAACGTCTGACTGTAAATTGCCTGCACACACGCCGATTTTTGTTGGGTAATTGCAGAACCCAACGTGGCCTTTGCAGTCATATGTTATATAATCCAGTTTCACCCGATCCAGAAATGCACCGATATTTTCTTCCGTCATTTCCACTCCATAATCGGATTCCCACTCTGCGGGATGCAGGTCCAGATGAAGCCCGAAATAAGCATCTTTTCTACGCAGCAAAACCATAACCTCCTCTTGTATACTTACATTCTAACCACGACAGTATGTGTTTTTCCATCGTTAAAAATGTTGATCTCGTTAGACGCAACCGTTTCACCATCCACCTCAACGCTCGCGACACCGGATTGCAAACCGGCTGTATTATCAATGGTGATCAGATACACGTCTGAGCGGAATTCGCGCCGTATCGTAACTTTTTTCCATTCGGAAGGAATGCACGGGTTGATGGTAAAAGTGTCATAGCCGGGCATAAAGCCTATCATGTATTGTGTGACCACACGGAACATCCAACCGGCCGTTCCGGTAACCCAACCAAAAATGGTTTCACCACGGCGGGGATTGTCCGGCCCTAAATACATATTGGTAACGGCATAAGGCTCGCAGCCGGAATGCACAGACGGGTTTTTTTCTGAGTCGGGAAGGATTTTTAATACGGTTTCGTAGGCTTTGTTGCCGTTACCGCAAAGGCAATCCGCGACGGCTTTGAATGTTCCGCCATGGCAATAGGGCGTACCGTTTTCCCAGATACCCGGATTGAAGCTCGTCAGTCTGCCAATTCGATTGTTGAAGCTCGTATAGGTTGGATACAGCGTTAACGGTCCGTAATCGCTGTCAAGATATTTCTCTACGGCTTCCATGCAGGACTTCCGACGGTCTTCATCGGCTACATTAGCCAAAATAGCCCATGTCTGCGAGTTTAGATAAATGCCGCCTTCCTGTTCGGTGTGAGAGCCCACTTTTTCGTTGTAATCGTTGATCGCCGCAAGATACCAATTGCCATCCCAGCCTGCATCATTCACGGCTTGACGGATGCGCTTTTCCCGCTCCCGCATTTCCAAGGCAATGTATGGGCGATTGACAAGACGCTCAGCCATTTCCGCCGTGTTTTGAAGCGCCAGACACAGCGCGATGGATGCCCAAACCGATTCCCCTTTACCCAGCAGACCGGTCATGTTCAACGAATCGTTCCAGTCGCCGTCCCGAGAATGGACCAGCCCATGCTCGCCCGTATCGTCCGAAGCAAACCGCATGCAGGTGAGTATGTGCTCCCAGACCGTATCCTGTCCGCCGGCCAGATAGTTCACCGGTTCATTGAGGAACGCGGTATCGCCTGTCTCTTTGATATAAGCATTAACCGTAGGGGGAACCCATACAGGACCATCCGAATAAATGTGGTTGTCCAGTGGCAACCAACCGCGTACACATCGGCCGTCCTCGTACATATAGGACAACGTCTCCAGTATCTTTTCCCGTGCCAACGCCGGTTCAAATGCCGCTATCGCCCATGCATCCTGCAGCTGATCGCGGAATCCCTTTCCGGTATCTCTGCCTGCCTCAGCGCAAAGCTGAATTTGCTGCTTGAGCCAGTAATTTACGAAATGGTTGATTTTATTATCCGGTGTTTCAATTAGCACTTTTTCAGATAACCGCTGCTTCAGCACTTGCAGACGCTCATAATCTTCGCCAATTTTTCCCGAGCGGAATAATTTTCCCACTATCTGTTTAGCCGTATCCGCCGTATCCGCCGCGCCGATCAGCACGTTCAGAGAAACTTCCTGTCCGGCAGCCAGATCAAAATCATGCTCAAGCACGCCCACCATCGGCTCGCAGGAGGCTACCGAACCGGACAACTGCTCCTGATGAATGGCGTTTGGCGCAGCGATACTCCCATAAACGCCCAGAAAAGCCCGCCGGGATGTTTCAAAGGCCGTCGGTTTCTTGTCCGAAGCAATGAAACCGTTAAACCATTCGTGAGGACGCTCCATCGCACCGTTGTAGCACATAACCAGATGATTCTCGGGGTGGTATTCCGCCCGCACATAGGAGTTGTAGTCGCTGTATCGGGCATAACCCGTTAAATCAAAATCCACAAAGGAATACAGGGATATGCGTTTGAGTGCATCGGTCGTGTTTTTGATCGTTATCGTCCAAATTTCACAGGGATCGGTATCGTTGACAAACACACGCGTTGTAACGCAAACGCCTTTACGTTCTCCATGAATGGACGAATAGCCTAACCCATGGGTACAGCTATAAGCATCCATATCCCCATTGATCGGATATCCACCCGGATTGAATACATCATTCGTGTCACGATCTTTAATATAAAAATAGCGGTTTCCTTCTTTGATGACCGTGCAGCGCCCTTTTCCATTGGGATCGATATAGGCCAGCGCTCGGCCGCCATAGGCTCCCGCTCCGCCGCCCAAATGATTAACGCCACTGAGAACACGGCTGTTCCAAGCGTAATTCATCATGGGACGCGGCAGGTTTCTATTGGTAATAACATATTCCTTTGCATTCTGAAATGCACCGATTACTTGATTTCTATTATCCAAGGTGTGATTCTCCCCTAATACCCTATTTCAACCCTTTTGCTTGTGCCTTGCGCATTGGGCATACCCGTTATCCTCTCCTGAGTCCCTCCGGAGTATGGGCATGCAATTCTTCCAACCGATCGTGGGTGCGTTTGACATACTCCAAAAACTCTGTATACGGCTGATCCTGTGTTGTCAGCAGTCCGTATGCATAGCCCTCCCCATAAATACCACGTGTTATGGATTGGTCATACAAGATAAAGTGACCCGCACCTACAAATTCGGGATAACGGAACATTCCTTCCACATAACCCTGCCATCGTTCACCACGTTCCTGCTGTGTTGCGCATCCGGTTCGTTCAAAAGCCTGGCTGTGTCCCCGGTCGGTGGCGGTAAACCCATATTCCACATTCACAATGGGCATATCCAGATAGCGATAGGGCTCTATCCATCGTCCGCCATCATCAGCGTAATTGTCGAAGGACAGCACGTCCAAATGCGCTGCTCCGCCTACTTCCCAATCAAAGGAACTATGCCAGCCGGGCGTCAGCGTGCCGCCGATATACAAATGGTTCTGGTCAATCCCTTTTATTACCGCCCGTGATCTACGGAAAAACACATCCGAGGCATAGCGGATAAATTCCGAAATGATTTCACGCGGCACATCGTCGAAAACCAACTTTGTCCGACAGAGTTCCTCTTTCCCTATCACCTGCGCGCCGATCAATTGGGAGGCTGCTCTCTCATCTCCCCCGGACTTGTCAAAACACCATTGAACAAAGGCACGTTTTGCGGGAAGCGTTTCGTCAGCTTCCAGCATCAACCGAAATATATGGTCATCCCAGCCGTCCTCGTTGGTGAAATGATACCCGATCAGATAGGGGTCATCCTTCAACGCGCGCAAGGTATCTCCGTGCATCGCTTCCAGCTTTGCTTCAAATAGAGGATCAAAGGAATCGATCATCCATCCTATCTTGATCGGATCGTTGACATTCATAAGATAGTGCACATACGGAACACGTACAAGCTCATGCTTTTCCCATTTGGACGCAGCGTTGAATCCCCAATCGATCAGGCGCTGTTGAATAACGGTGGACCAACGAGAGGCATAGTCCTCTCCGTATTTCAGCATCAAGTTGGCATGCAGATGATTGACCGTCTGTATGCCGCCTTGCATCTCTCTGTAACAATCGTTGCAGCGAACAGGGTCGGGCAACTCAGCAAACGTCGTGCGCACCCGATCTGTCCCTTTGCTATAGAGAGGCGAGCAATAGGCGCCCTCCAGATAGGTAACCAAATCCACGCCCTTCATAATGTAGGGGTTTCCCTCGGGAGTGACCAGCCACCATACGCCATCCGATTTGGTTGTGCGGAAAAAGCCCGTAGCCGAAAACTGTTTGCCCATGCCCAGCCATCCGCCAAAGCGGTCATAGCGGGCGCTGTCGCGGCTTACACTGTCCAGATAGGCTTGCTCCTCATCGGCCTGCTGGCGAAGCATGTCGTCCGACCAGATTTTTCCCGGCCAGTCCAGAAAAACAGCTTGTCCATAACGGTCACAGCACGCCGGTTCATCCGCCAGTTCACACAGAGCCGTCTCCCAATCGATGGGGAGTTCCTCCGGCTGATCTTCCGTGCCATATTCTAGTTGAATCAACGGCAACGGAATCTTGTAATTGCTTTCGCCGAAAGATTTGCGGCGAATATCAAAGCGTAAAAATCGGTAGGCCTGTTCACCCGACAACGGGATCTGAATCCGTGTGATGCCCGCCTTGGGTATCAGCCGCCCCAGCATCGTATACACCGGACTGTCTGACGTTCTGGCAGATACCGCAACCTCCGCGCTCTGCCAATCCGGAGACGGCAGCCCTGCGGTCATGACTTGAACGGAGATCGCCTGCATTTTGCACACACGTTGCATATCCAGCAGAATCTGCGGCTGTGACACGGCTCCGCTCCATCCTATGGCTGCATCCCGTTTTTCATTGGAAAGCACACTCGTTTCCCACGAAAGCATTTTTTCCGCGCCATCCGGACAATCGCCGATATCCGGTGCATATTTGTAATATACCCTCACACAATCACCCCACCATACCGCTGTTTTCAATGCTCTGTGTAAAGAAGCGCTGAGTCACTGTATACAGC
>JAEZJA010000177.1 GCA_023415895.1 Bacillota bacterium | reverse complement strand
GCATAGTCCAACAAGCTGCGCTGAGCCGACTGCGCTTCGCTGACAGTCACACTTTTGCGGATACAGGTGCGTAGAAGGGGAATGTTTAAGTCGCGGGAGATGAGTTCGGCCGTTCCGAGAATCTCTTGCGACAGGCGGGTCTTGGGGGTGTAGCTGGTAAGCAGAATACCGGCAAACGCCAAACGGGGGTTGCAGTTGGTTTTGATGCGCTCCACCGTTTCATGGAGCTGCGCAATGCCCTGTAGGCTGAAAATGTCGCACAGCATGGGGACAATGATGTAATCCGACGCCGTGAAAGCGTTGATGGTCAGAATACCGAGCGCCGGCGGGGTGTCAATCAATATGTAGTCATACATTTTGCGCAGAGGTTCGATCGCGTCGCGCAGCAGGTATTCTCGGCCGGCTCCCGTAAATTCGAGTTCCACACCGCTGAGAAGAATGTTGGAGACGATGATATCGGCGGCCGGACATCTCTGGACGGCAAAACGGGCAATCACATAGCCTCGGAGTACATCATAAATGGTCGCGCCTTCGGTATCGGCACCCACGCTGAAGCCCAAATTGCCCTGAGGGTCAAGGTCGATAAGCAGCACGCGGAACCCCTTTTTTCGCAAGCCCGCCGCAATGTTGCAAGTGGTCGTCGTTTTGCCGACACCACCCTTCTGATTGGATATGGACAGCACATGACATGGTCGCTGTATATTGCTCATAAGAACACTCCCATATTGATATGACAGTTGGTATCGGCACCCACGCCTTCGGCCGCATGGGACATGACTGCTGGATGTTGTTGCGCGTAAAAAAGTTCTTCCACCCTGATTATACGAAATAATGTTGTTTTGCACAAGTTCCTTATGGTCAAATAAATATAAAATCTTCACCATGCAATCAACACAAACAGGCAATATACTGGTTGCAGAGTCCGAATCAAGCCACGAAGAGAGGCCGATCTGTCATGAAAGCTCTGTTTCGAAGACCCTTTCGTTGGGCGTTTACGTACGCAGCGGTGCTGTCGCTGTTTACAGCGTATGTTCTCCTGGACACCTTTGTGATCCCACGGGCGGGGATTCCGGCAGCGTCAGCCGATTCCGATTTTTTTGAGGCCGCTTCGACGGCGGCATCTCCCTCCGGTGCTGCGTCTCAGGGGCAACCCCCCTCGGAGTCAACGACGCAAGCACCGTCAGGCACAACCATCACGTACGCTAAAGCAACCACCGCGACGACTGCCGCCACTATCTCCGCTCAGCCGGTCATTACCGCAACCTCTTATGAGGATGCCAACATGCGTATCACGATTGAAACCAAGCGCGCAAACAACACGACCTATTACGTCGCGGATATTCAGCTGTCGAGCGCCCAGTATCTGAAAACCGCCCTGGCACAAAACACCTTCGGGCGCAATATCAAGCAAACCACCTCCGACATGGCGGAGGAAAACAAGGCGATATTCGCCATCAACGGCGACTATTACGGTTTCCGCAATTCTGGCTTTGTGGTGCGCAACGGTACGGTCTACCGCACCTCCTCCCGCACTTCGGGCATCACCGAGGATCTGGTAATCGACAGCGCGGGGAACTTCTCTATCTTGGATGAAGCTGACACCACGGCGGCAGCGCTCAAAAGCCTCAATGCCTGGCAGGTGTTCTCCTTTGGCCCGTCGCTGATACAAAACGGAAAAATTACGGTAACCGCGAACAGCGAGGTGGGGCAGTCCATGACCAGCAATCCGCGTACCGCCATCGGACAGGTAGCCGCGCTTCACTATATTGTGATTGTATCGGACGGGCGCACCTCGGCCAGCAAGGGCCTGTCCCTCCTCGAATTGGCACAGGCGATGAAGCAGGAGGGCTGTACCACCGCCTACAATCTGGATGGCGGCGGATCCTCCACCATGTGGTTCAATGGCAAGGTTATCAACAATCCTGTCAACGGCCGTTCTTCTTCGGAAAGGAGCGTGAGTGACATTGTCTATTTCGGATACTAAGTCAGCCTTCAGATGCCGGTCAGGCAAAATCGTTTTGACCTATGTGGGAACAGCGGCGTTTTGTGCCCTGTTTGCCGCTGTCTACAATGCGTTCGGGCACGGTGTAACGTCACCCCACATGTCCCTGCTGTTTCTCTATCCCCTTCTGGGGGGGGCGTTGCCCTTTGGCCTGCTATGGCTTTGCGGGGAGCGGCTGGACGCGACACGGCACAGGCGCTTTTGCTATAATGCTTGGAATTCGGGCATAGCCGCGCTGACCGTGGGTAGTTTGGTGAGGGGCATTTGCGCGATTGCGGGAGCCACTACCCCCTATACTCCCGTGTATACGGTGTGTGGTGGGGGAATGATGGGTGCCGGACTGCTTGTCTGGCTGTCCGATGTCTGCCGCACACGGCGCATTCCTTTACCGCCGACCGACTAAATTTTGAAAAAATGCCTGTTTGAGTGGTGAACTCAGACAGGCATTTTTGTCAGTAGAGTGTTGACTCAGGCTTTGAGCATGTCTTCTGCCGCTTTTGTCAGACGTTCCGCCATGGCAGCCGCGGCAGCAGCATCCGAACCGGTTGCTGTCACATAGGCTTTGATTTTGGGCTCGGTTCCCGACGGCCGCACAATAATGCCGGCGTTGCCTTCCAAACCGAAGGACAGGACATTGGATTTGGGCAAATCAATGGTCTCGGTCTTGCCCGTGACAAGATCGATCATTTGTGAGGTCTGATAGTCGGCAAAACGCACCACGCGCAGACCGGCAATTTCAGTCGGACGGTCGGTACGCAGCGAGGTCATGAGCTCGGCCATCGTCTCCATGCCCTGCGCGCCTTCAAAGACGGCGTTCGTCAGGGAGTGACGGTATACGCCATGCTCCGCATACAGCTCCTGCAGCACATCCAGCAGCGTCTTGCCCTGCTGTTTATAATAAGCGGCCATTTCGCAGACGAGCATGGAAGCCACGACGCCGTCCTTATCGCGCACATACGAGCCCGACAGATAGCCGTAGCTTTCTTCAAAACCGAACACATAGCTGTCGGCTTTGCCCTCTTTCTCCAGCAGTCCAATCTGTTCGCCGATGTATTTGAAGCCGGTCAGAACCTCGATCAAACGGCAGTTGTATTTTTCGGCGATGCGCGTGACCAGATTGGAGGTCACGATGGTTTTGACAACCACCGGATCGGCGGGAAGCGACCCTGCGGCGCTGCGGCAGGACAGAATGTAATTGAGTAGCAGGCAGCCCACCTCGTTGCCCGTCATGAGAGTATAGTCCCCGTCCTGGGCAACCGCAATCCCCACGCGGTCACAGTCGGGATCGGTGGCCAGCAGCAGGTCGGGCTGCACCGTTTGGGCAAGCTTGAGTGCGCATTCAAAGGCCTGACGAATTTCGGGGTTGGGATAGGGGGCGGTCGGGAAGTGGCCATCAGGCAGTTCCTGCTCGGGGACGACCGTCACCTTGTGAACGCCGATGCGGCGCAGAATCTCCCGCACAGGTTTGTTGCCCGTGCCGTTAAGGGGGGTATAAATGACACTCAGCGGCGTTTGGCCGCAGATGCCCGGGTTGATCTGCTGACCTTCCACGCAGTCGAGAAATTTCTCCACAAGAGAAGGAGCAATCTCGAAGATCGCGCCGTCGGCCAACGCTTTGTCGTAGTCGGCCACATGCACATCCTTGAAAACGTCCACCTGGCGGATAAAATCGGTGACCTCGTTGGCATCATGATCGGTCATCTGGCAGCCGTCGGCGCCGTAGCATTTGTACCCGTTGTATTTGGCCGGGTTGTGGCTGGCGGTCACCATGATGCCCGCCTGGCAGGCAAGCTCGCGCACCGCGTAGGACAGCACAGGGGTCGGTTCGAGCTGAGTAAAAATGTGCACGGTAATGCCGTTGGCGGCCAATACCCGCGCCGCCTCCCGCGCGAAGAGATCGGATTTGATGCGCGAATCAAAGGAGATGGCCACTGCGGAAGAGGAATAGTGCTCAAGCAGATAATTGGCCAGTCCCTGGGTGGCTTTGCGCACCGTATAGACATTCATGCGGTTGTCACCCGCGCCAATCACGCCGCGCAATCCGCCTGTGCCAAACTCCAATTCGCGGTAAAAGCGATCGAAGATTTCCTCCTCGTTGTTCTCAATTTCCCGGAGCTCCAGTGCCAGATCTTCATCTTCCACGGCATTGGTAAGCCACAGTCTATATTTTTCCCACATTGCTTTGTCCATAAAAACGTCTACCTTTCTCGAATGGTGTTTGCGCGTTGACATAGAGGGCATAGCCCATACTATCTATTACTATACCATTTTTTCACTGTGAAATGCAAGGCCGTACAATCTTGAATTAGGGGGAAAAGTGGGGGCTTGTCTCTCGTCAGCGGCATCTAATCGCGTTTGTGCAAGAAATTTGCGTTGCGGCTGTTTAAAACGGGCGAAAAACCTGCTATACTATAAAAATCATGAATGCAACAGTCCCCATGCGAACGATGGGTCAACAAGGAGTTAGGTTGAAAGAAATCCTTCTTTCAACTCGGTTGAAAGGAAAGAAACTTATTATGTGCGGATTTTGCGGATTTACCGGACAAGTCACCGACCGTGAGGGCGTGCTGCGCGAGATGACGCAGCGCATCACCCACCGCGGCCCGGATTCGGACGGGGTGTATATTACCGGTGAGGGCGCACAGGACAGCATTGCCATGGGCTTTCGCCGCCTGAGCATTATCGACTTGGATACCGGCAGCCAGCCGCTGTTTAACGAGGACAAAACCCTCGTGCTGATGTTCAACGGTGAAATCTACAACTATGCGGCACTGCGCGAGGAACTGCTTGCCAAGGGGCATGTGTTCACCACCAAGAGCGACAGCGAGGTGCTTGTCCATGGCTTTGAGGAATGGCAGGAGGAGCTGCTCGGCAGACTGCGCGGCATGTTCGCCTTTGCCATCTGGAACACCGTCGAGCATACCTTGTTTCTGGCAAGGGATTACTTCGGCATCAAGCCCATGCACTATACGCAGCTGCCCGACGGACGGCTGATCTATGCCTCGGAGATCAAGTGCATTCTGGCGCATCCCGGTTTTGTCAAGGAATTTAACGAGCAGGCGCTGGACAATTATCTTTCCTTTCAGTATTCCGTGTCGCGAGAGTCCTTCTTCAAAAATGTCTACACCCTGCCGCCTGCGCACTATCTGTGGTTCAGGGA
>JAEZJA010000156.1 GCA_023415895.1 Bacillota bacterium | reverse complement strand
GATACGGCGGCAGACCTATTGGTCTCGCAGCTGAGCAAGGCCGGCATCACTCTGACGGTCACCAAGCTACCGTTTTCAGAGTATTCGTCGCGCCTCAAGAGCGGCAGCTATGACCTCTACCTTGGTGAAATCCGTTTGTCTGCCAACATGAGCCTTCGCCCCTTGCTTGTGTCCGGAGGCAGTGCATCCTATGGAGTGGATACGGGAGGCCGGGCGGCAGGTTCCTATCAACAGTATATGCAGGGCAGTGCCACGCTGCAGGATTTTTCCACAGAATTTGCCGCGGATGTTCCCTATATTCCGCTGTGCTGGCGCAACGGGATGGCGGCTTATGACCGCACGCTCGCCAA
This sequence comes from Bacillota bacterium, assembly GCA_023415895.1. GTDB lineage: Bacteria > Bacillota > Clostridia > Oscillospirales > Acutalibacteraceae > Avimonas. The sequence goes on along the minus strand of JAEZJA010000156.1, from coordinate 4,933 downwards.
TGTAAGCCCTACCGCGTTTGATGTCTTTTATGCGATTGACAGCTGGAGCTTCTCGTGAGCTCTTGTGTATATTCCCATCCCAAGGCTGTTCCCAATTGATCACCCTCAAGTTATTACCGTGCCGTAGGAGGAACGCATATGATCCAGATTGAAAACCATTTAGGAACGATTGAAATATCGCAGGAGTACTTTGCTTACCTGATAGGCAACGCCGCATCCTCCTGCTACGGAGTGGCAGGAATGATCAAGAGCGGTGCCAGGCAGGGACTGCGTTCCCTTGTATCCCGCCGTCCACATGCGGACGAGGGCGTGCGCGTGCGAAGCGACGGTGATAAGCTTACGATCGATTTGCACATCAGTGTAATTTATGGGATGAATATTTCGGCGATTGCCAAGAGCATCGTCAATAAAGTTCGCTATACCATTGAACAGGCAACCGGACTCGAAGTCCGTAAGGTCAATGTTTTTGTGGATGGCATGAAATCCGAATAAGTGGTGTTGTCTGATCGACGGCACCAGCCGCGTCGGAACATCTGCAAGGGAGTGCTAGTGTTGATACAAGGTAAAATTTTGCGAGACGCGATGATTTCCGCATCCAACGTTCTCGCCAAGGCCAAACAATCCGTGGATGAGCTGAATATTTTTCCGGTGCCCGATGGCGATACCGGTACCAATATGTCCATGACACTTTCCGCAGCGGGTCGTGAACTTGCTCGCTTGTCCGATCCGACAATCAGCGAGGCGGCGGATGTCGCCTCCTCGGCGCTGTTGCGCGGGGCACGCGGCAACTCGGGCGTTATTCTGTCTCTGCTGTTCCGCGGCTTTTCCAAGGGACTCAAGGGGCGGCAGGAGGCTAACGGCGAACAGCTGGCGGCGGCTCTGTCGCTGGGCGTGGAGGCCGCATACAAGGCGGTCATGAAGCCCACCGAGGGTACGATCCTGACGGTGGCGCGCGAGGCTGCGGCCAAGGGACGTGAAGCGGCAAAGGTCGATCCGTCGGTACAACCCGTGTGGGCGGCGATCTGTGAGGAGGCTGAAGCCTCTTTGCAACGTACGCCGACGCTGCTGCCTGTGCTGGCAAAGGCCGGTGTGGTCGATGCCGGGGGACAAGGCTTGTGTATTATTCTGCGCGCGATGCAGCAGGTGTTCGAGGGGAACGCCATTGTCGAGGGCAATACGGAAACAGCCGCTCCGGCAGCCAAGTCGGTGAGTGCGGCTGGTTCGTTTGAGACCGATATTCAGTTCACCTATTGCACGGAGTTCATTGTCGGACGGGACAAGGGCATTGATACCGATCCTCTGCGTCTTCGCGCTTATCTGGAGTCCATCGGTGACTCCGTGGTTGTGGTGGATGATGACGATATTATCAAAGTGCATGTCCACACCAACGATCCGGGCAAGGCAATGACCGAAGCGCTCAAATTCGGGCAGTTTGAAACCGTCAAGGTGGAAAACATGCGCATTCAGCATGCCAACGCCGCCTGGGTACCCGAAGAAGCGGCAGCGCCCGTGCCTCCCCCACGTGTCGAGCCTGAAAACGAGTACGGTTTTGTGGCTGTTGCCGCAGGCAGCGGGCTGGAAGCTTTGTTCACCGACCTCGGCTGTGACAACATCGTTTCAGGCGGACAGACCATGAATCCGTCTACCGACGATATTCTCAACGCTATTCAGGCCACTCCGGCCAAGGTCGTTTTTGTTTTCCCCAACAACAAGAATATTATTCTGGCTGCCGAGCAGGCCATACCGCTCGCTGACCGAAAGGTACATGTGCTGCAGACCCGAACCATTCCGCAGGGCATTGCCGCCATGCTCAACTTTGACGGGGATGCGAGCGTGGAGGACAATTTGCTCAACATGATGAAGGCCGCTGACAACGTGTCCACCGGTTCGGTCACCTTTGCTGCGCGCGACAGCGATTTCGGCGGTCACGCGATCAAGGAAGGCGAAATCCTTGCTCTGGAAAATGGCAAGGTCGTGTTCAGCGATACCGACATTCATCACGCGGCGGTCAAGCTGACCAAGAGCATTGTCAACACCCGCCGGATTACGGGTAAGGACGTCAGCTTTATTACCCTGATCTATGGTGCGGACATGAATGAAGAGGCGGCCGAAAAGGTGCGGGCCAGCATTCAGGCCAAGATCGGCGATGCGGTGGATATTACACTCGTCAACGGCGGTCAGCCTATTTATTATTACTTTATTTCTATCGAATAGGCGATACAGAATTAAAGGCGGGGTGCGGTTTGCTGCTGCATCCCGTTTTTTCATGTGCTGATCTCAGTGGCAGGGGAGGCTGTACGCTCCCTGTGTTATATAGGTGCTAGGAGAAAACCATTTAGGGGGATGCTCTATGTTTTTATACGAGATTCATCTGCACGATCGTGCGTGCAGTGCCTGTGGGCAGTCAACGGTGGAAGAGGAAGTGCTGGCGGCTAAGGAAAAAGGGCTGGCCGGCCTTGTTTACACCAATCATTTTTACCACGGCAACACCGCCATTGACCGGACTCTTGCGTGGAGCGATTTTGTCGGTGCTTACGCGGATGCCTATCACCGTGCGAAAGCCTTTGCCAAGCAACACGATATTGACATTCTTTTCGGGATTGAGGAGGGTTACGGTAAAGGCAAGGAAGCACTGATCTATGGTCTCAAGCCTGAAGAGCTGATCGCCGAACCTGAGTTTGTTCACATGAACATCCGTCAGATATCCGCCTTTGTTCGGCAGCACAACGGTTTCATCGCCTGTGCGCATCCATTTCGGGTGCGGGAGTATATTATCGACCCGGATTGCCCTCCCGAACCGGCCTGTTTCGACGGGGTGGAAATTTTCAATTACGGCAACGATTTCGCAGACAATGTCAAGGCGGCCGTGTATGCCCAACGCCACGGCCTTCCCGGATTGTCCGGCGGCGACGTGCATCATGCTGACCGGCTCGGCCACAGTGGACTGTGCTTCGAAGCCCGACAAACCGATGAAAAGCAGTTTTCTCGATCGCTCAAGACACAGCAGTATCGGCTGTATTTGGACGGCAAGATCGTCCCGCCGCTAGTGTTATAATCACACTGTCCGAAAATACCTTTTCTATACGTTCTGAAGGCTTGTCAGAGAACCTATCAATCCTATAGGCGGGGCGCTAACTGCGCAATGCTTTTTGGCTATTCAAAATAACATGCGCCATGAACCGAATTCGGCAAAATATGCGCGCTCAACCCTCTATTCTATGGAATAGAGGGTTATCTTTTTATCTTTTTTTATTCATGTATATTGCGGAAGCAGCGAAGCAAACTAATGCAGTATACCCAGGCAGGGAAATACCCGAGCAGGAATCGAACAGAGAGGATGAAGAAAAGATGGTACGCATCGAGTTACAGCCGGATACGATGATCGCCTGGATTTCAGGGGAACTGGATCATCATTCCGCCCGGCTGATCCGTGAGCAGATCGACACCGGTGTGGAGCGGGCTAAGCCTGCCTGTCTTCGGCTGGATTTCACCGACGTCGGGTTTATGGACAGTTCGGGCGTCGGCCTGATTATGGGGCGATATCGCCTGATGCAGCTGTATAACGGCAGAATGGAAGTGACAGGCGCGTCCGAACGCATCAAAAAGGTTATGCGGTTGGCCGGTCTGGACAAGCTGAATATTCTCAAAACGGACGAGCAATAACAAGGAATTATCAGGGAGGCAAACAACATGAAAACAATGAACGAAATGAAACTGGCATTCCCCAGCCGGTCTGCAAACGAGGGCTTTGCGCGCGCCGTGGTGTCCGCGTTTGTTGCCCAGCTCGATCCGGCGGTGGACGAGCTGGCCGATCTGCGCACGGCGGTTTCCGAAGCGGTGACCAACTGTATTGTGCATGCGTACCCCGACACCATCGGAGAAATCCAGCTGGTTGTGCGTCTGTATGCGACGGGGCGGGTCGTGATCCGGGTGCGTGACAAGGGCTGCGGTATCGAAAATGTGGAGAAGGCGATGGAGCCGCTCTATACGACGGGAGGCGAGGAGCGCTCGGGTCTGGGCTTTTCGGTGATGCAAAGCTTTACGGACAAGCTGGAGGTTCGATCGGTTATTGGCAAAGGAACCGTCGTTACAATGGAAAAGTACATAACCTTGCGCCAGAGGCAGGCGAAGCAGGCTTGAACAATCGGGAAGACATCATCTGTGGCAATATCGGATTGGTGCATTCCTGTGCCCGCAGGTTCATCGGAAGGGGTGTGGAGTACGATGATCTGTTTCAAGCAGGGTGCATGGGTCTGGTCAAGGCGGCAGATGGATTTGAGGAAGAACGAGGTCTGCGCTTTTCGACGTATGCCGTTCCCGTAATTCTGGGCGAGATACGCCGTTTGTTTCGTGACGGCGGCGCTGTCAAGGTCAGCCGTTCGCTTAAGGAGCTGGCAATGAAAGCGGCGCGTGAGCGCGAGACGTTTATCAATAATGAAGGCCGTGAGCCGACGGTCAGCGAAATGGCCGATCTGCTGGGGGTGGAAAGGGAGGAAGCCGCCGAGGCGATGGGCGCATCCCTGCCGCCTTTGTCCCTGACGCGGTCAGGGGAGGACGATGACGGCGATCAGATCGATGTGCCAGTGTCCCCTCCCGAAGAAATGCTGACCGACCAGATGGCACTGCAGCAAGTGCTGTGTGAGCTGGAACCTCTTGACCGGGCGCTGATCGTGCTGCGCTATATCAAAAGCAACACGCAGCAATCGACGGCGGAGAAGCTGGGTATGACACAGGTGCAGGTATCCCGTCGGGAACGTGCGATATTGAATAAAATGAGGGAAAAGCTCACAGGGTAAGTGCATCCGTTGGTAAAATGTCACTTTAACATTCAACAGATCCCTTTCATGATGTCAAAACAGGTAAGCGGAATATACGATACCGCAACAAACCAGAAGGGGAGGAGCGACCTGAAAACGAGAATTGAACACATGGC
>JAEZJA010000051.1 GCA_023415895.1 Bacillota bacterium | reverse complement strand
GTACTTCCCTCGATCGAGCCCTTCTGCCCTTTAAGCTTAAGCTCCTGCTTGGCTTCCACGGTCACTTTATTTGCCGTGATTTTAATTTCCCCCGAGCTGCCGGCGATCGCGACGACTTCTTTGCCGTCCACCTTGAGGCTCATCGTTTTTTTGGAGGCCAGCTCGAACGCGCCATTCTTGGCGTCCAACAAGATCGTATTTTCATTTTTGGCATCATAAACGGTGATGGTCTGTTTATCGTCATCCATGCGCAAGCCCATACCTCCCGGCGTGGTCACCTGCATCTGCTGCTTTTTGTCATCATCATGGAACACTACCTCGCAGCCGCCCTTGGTTTTAAAGCGCTTGACGAGATTCTTGTCCGCCGCCGTTTCGGGAGGGAGCGTATTCTGATCGTTCCACAGCGTACCGATCACGATCGGACAATTGCGATCACCCATGTTAAAGGCGATCACGACCTCACTGCCGACCTCCGGCAGCGAGTAAAAGCCAAAAGCCTTGCCCGCGTATGGACTCATCACCGGCACCCAGCCGGTAACGTTCTTGCCGCTTTCGCCCAAGAACATTTCAACCCGCACCTTGCCGGGATAATCCGCATTCCAATTTTCCTTGACGATTCCCGTTGAGATACTGTGGATTTTATCGTCGCAATAATTGCCGAGATTCAGCAGCTCATCGAATGCTCCCACGTTCACGGCTCCTTTCCTGGCTCTAACCGATCCATGCCCTGTTATTTATCCCAGCCGCCGACCTCGAAATTGGTGACGAACAGCTCTTTGCTGATGGTATGGGTGACCTCGGTGAGATAGAGCTTGCGGTCAGCCAAACTATCCAGATCTTCAACTTTCAGAAAACGGCCGGGTACGATCTCAGGCATTCCAATCAACACACCGCTGCCGGTCTGCGCCGCCCTTCGTTCGCGCTCGGCGATCGCCGCCGCTCTCGTCTTTGCCTTATCGGCACTGTCCGCATCCGCGTCCACATACAAAAAGGTTGGCGGCTTGGATAAAACCGCACTCTGGCTTTCGGCGCTTTTGACTGTCTTGCTGGCGCTCACGGCCATCTGCGCCTTGGGATCATAACCGGATACCTGTACCTCCATATGTAAATACGCCGACATCATGGAAAAGTGAAGCAGCTCGCGGCCATAACGGACGCTCATAATCGGTGCCGTCACCTTGGCCGGCTTGCGGAAATAGGCCTTGTCGGTAAGAATAAAGAACTCCCGCTCGGCCTTTCCGGTTTTCAGCAGCTCGCGGGTAATAAACTGATAATCGTTGGTAGTCTGCGCAATCGGTTTTTCAAGCTTGTCGTCGGTCGCATCCACCTCGGCGGTGCATAGCTTGGAATATTTGCTTACCACCGCCTTAAACGCGTCCGAATAATTTTTGACATCATGCAGGAGCTGGCTTTTTCCGCTGGACATCATCAACCGTCTGGCATCCATCATCTGCACCACCAGCAGCGGCTGTTCCTCGATGTCCATGCCCAGTCCCGAAACATAGCCCTTGAAAACGCAGGTGGTGTCGGACAAATACCCCAGTTCCACTTCCACCACAGTACCCAGCTTGAATTTATTTTTGACGGCGGAATCAAAGGCTTGACTTTTCTTGTCGTACAGATCCCCCAGCTTCACGACGACCGCGCTCGCGGCGTTGAGAGACAGCGTAACCGTCATTTCAACAATGGATAAACCGAGCTTGGCGACCAGATCCGTGCCCGCTACCTTGATGCGATAGGCAGGTACATAAAAATTGCCGTATTTATTGGCGAGCATTTTATATGAAGTCGATCCGCTCATCAAATTGCCCATGTCTGTCCCTCCTTTGCCCTGTGAATCAATGCATTGGCCGCATCCCTAGAGCGCGGGAACCTTCAACACCGTTCCGACGGGAATATCCATGGGATTCATAATCCCGTTGGCATCGGCGATCAGTCGCCATTTGCCGATATCCCCATACTCCCGCAAGGCAATGCTCCAGATGTTGTCGTCCTGCGTGAGTACCCGGCATTTTGTACGGTCGGGCGACTGGAAGGGGCTGAGCTTTTTCCCTTCCTCACCGGCAACGCCGATGAACTCAACATCCACCTTCGCGCGCAAGGGCTTGCCCGATTTGGCAAATATGGTGTATTGGGAGCTGACCGACCGGATATACCCGATGAAGTTGAGCGAGCCCCAGATAAAGCACACAACCGGCGGCCGATGGAGATCGCCGTCGATGCGTACCAACTTGGCAATTTTCTCTACGTCCTTGGAAACATCCGTATTCTTGTCGCTAAAAAGCGCCGTTACGTCGGGAATCATGCCCGAAGGTTGATGCTTGTTGAAATATAGAGACATTTTCAGAACCGGCACTTTACCTCCGGCAAAGTTCAGAATAGGAGAATCGCACTGTGGGCGTGCCTCTTGCGAGTAGTTGGCTCCGTCCATCAAATTGTATTCCGCTGGGTTAAACTGCACCTTGACAGGCTCCGATTGACCCTCCACAATCAGGACGGCATCCTGCGCAATGAGGGTGCTCAGAGCACGCGTCGCCAGCGATGTAAGCGTAGCGGAAAAAGGCATGTATCATTCCTCCTATTTGAGTCCGATGCGCTGACTGTCAAAACGAATCTGCTGTTTTATCTGCTTCATAATGCTGGCCGTAAGTTCACGAACATCGCCTTTGCTCAATGCTGACTCTTTAAGGCCGGCATTCTCCTGATGAATCTGCGCCATCGCCTTTGCCTGCTCCTCCAGCTGCCTGGACAGCCGCTGAATCGCCTGGCGGTTGATGGCGGACGCCTCGGCTCCCCCCTGTCCCGATGACAGCAGGGGGCTGTTGGGAGAGACCAAGTGCTGCTCAATTGTGAAGTTCTCATTATAATCGATCAGATTTCCGTGGCGCTCCTGCAGCTGACCACGCATATCCCCTGCATTCGGCTGGTTGCCGGACGAATGTTCACGAGAGGACGCTTGTGCTCCCGCTCTCAACACGATGT
>JAEZJA010000281.1 GCA_023415895.1 Bacillota bacterium | reverse complement strand
TTTCCTGGAACGTTGTTGCGGTGTCTGTTCACGCGTCAGCGCAATGAAGACTTCCTCCAGCGTCATTTGGGACGAACGCATTCCGAGGATGGCCCACTTACGGGCCGCAAGGCGATTGGAAACCTCACGCCGGATATCCACGCCCTCATCGGGCTCGAGAGCGAACTCGTAAGCACCGGGTTCTTTTTCGCCTAGGCTAATAACCTTCTTGACATTGGGTACATGAGATAAAACGGTATGTATATCGTCCTGGGCTCCCGATACGAGCACGGACAACCGCCTGTCGCCGGAATACTTGCGTTCCAGGTTGGAAGGCGTATCATCCTCGACGAGTTTGCCCTGGTTGATGATGATGATGCGGTCGCACACCGCTTCAATTTCCTGAAGGATATGCGAAGAGAGGATAACGGTATGGTGCTTTCCAAGGTTTTTAATCAGTGAGCGGATCTCCAGAATCTGCTTGGGATCTAGGCCAACCGTAGGCTCGTCCAAAATCAGGACAGGCGGATTGCCGATCAGAGCCTGCGCGAATCCCACGCGCTGCCGATAGCCCTTGGACAGGTTCTTAATCAGCCGACCATAGACGTTATCAATTTTGGTCAGTCTGCAGATCTCCGTAATATGCTGTGTCCGCGGCAGCTTGCACTTTTTGAGATCGTACATAAAGTCCAGGTATTCGCGTACGGTCATATCCAGATACAGCGGCGGCTGCTCGGGCAGATAACCAATATTCTTTTTGGCCTCATTCGGTTGCTCCAGCACGTCGAATCCGTTGATTTTCGCCACGCCGCTGCTGGCCGACAAATAACCGGTCAGAATATTCATTGTGGTGGATTTTCCAGCCCCGTTTGGGCCGAGGAAACCGACAACCTCTCCCTCATCCACCTGGAAGCTGATATTGTCCACTGCGCAGTGGTTACCATATCGCTTCGTTAGGTTTTGTACCTCAATCATGGTAGTGCATCCCTCCTGAATTCTTAATTGCACCCGAAAGCGCAACATTCCAGTACGTTCTTTTCCTCTCCCATTGTATCTGCCTGCATACAACAATTTGTAAACAGTCTTTAAAACTTGTGTGTTTTTTATGTGTTTTTTGCCCGCCGCACAAAGACTGCAAAATATAGCGCGTATGCTTCATACTGTGAGTTGCGTCCCTCCATGGGCTCGCCGTTGTATTATACCATTCCTGCAGCTTGTTTTCAATTGCCAGTTTAAGTAAACACAAGTGAAAGCTTCGCGGAGACACAAGGCGTTTAAGCAAATGCCCCTTATGCTGTAAATTGGCAGCATAAGGGGCATTGATGTGGTCTGATTTGCGAATTCCACTTCTTTGAAGAGGTGCTCTATGACTCTCTCAGACGAAACTTCGAAACAAGCTCCTTGAGAAATGCCGACTGCCCAGACAGTTCCTCGCTGGCCGCTGCGCTCTCCTCGGCTGTGGCAGCATTTGTCTGAACAACAGCGGAAATTTGCTCAATACCCTGGTTGATTTGTACAATGGCCAACGACTGATCTTGGGAGGCATTCGTGATCTCGTCGATCACAGCCAGCGTTTCACGGGTTCCTTGCGCGCTTAACTCCAAGGATGCAGCCGTTCTTCCGGCAATCTCCGATCCTTTTGTTACTGCCTGTATAGTCTGTTCAATCAGTGCCGCGGTAGTTTGAGCCGCCTGAGCCGACTTGCCGGCCAGATTACGAACCTCATCCGCAACAACGGCAAAACCTTTACCGGCTTCTCCCGCCCGTGCCGCCTCCACAGCCGCATTCAAGGCAAGAATATTGGTCTGAAATGCTATGTCGTCGATAATTTTATTGATTTTGGAAATCTCGACTGATTTCTCTATAATTTCATCCATCGCCGTGATCATGATCTTCATCTGCTCATTGCTGGAAGTCAGTTCGTTTTGTGCCGTTTCCCCCATTTGGCGAACGGCTTTTGCATTCTCGGCGTTTTTGTGGATCTGGGCAGCAACCTCTGTAATCGACGCCGATAGCTCCTGTATAGAGCTTGCCTGTTCGGTCGCTCCCTGGGACAAGGCTTGTGCACCGCCGGCAACCTGCAAAGCACCATTGTCTACCTGCATCGCCGACTGATTGATCTGCATTAGTGTGGAGTTTAAATTGGAAAGCAGCGCCTTCATATGATATTTGAGCTTTTTGAACTGGCCACTGTACTCCTTGTCAAACTCGGCCGTCAGATCTCCTTTAGACACCTTGAGGAGTATGTCCGACGTATCATCAATGTATCCCTCATAATTTTTCAACTGCTCAATGGTCGCCTGAAACGCCTTGGCAAGCTGTCCGACCTCATCTTTTGACCGAACAGACAAGTCCACGACAAAATCCCCATCGGCAATTTTTTGCGCGGCAACCGTGACCAGCTTTATCGGTTTGACAATTCCCGTGCTAACAATGATCGTTGCCAACACCGCCACCACCATCACCACGGCAACCAAAACCGCCACCGAGGCCACAACCGATTTTTGTCCTGTATACAGGATGTCTGCGATAGCCTCCATTGGTATACCGACAAAGTAAATGCCGATGATTTGCTGGTTATTGTCGGTTATGGGAGCATAGCCGGTGATATACTGCTCTCCGAGAATAGATGCCTCCCCAAAATATTGATTTCCCTTTGTAATCTCCTGGTAAACTGTCCCGCTGGTATCCAGCAACGTACCGACCGCTCTGTCGCCCGTTTCTCCTTTAATGGTTGTCAGCAGACGAATAAAATCGTTGCCCCTCTTGGCGAAAATTGTCGCCATCACATCCATATTCTCAGCAAATTGATCTATGTACTCGTAATTTCCTTCTATGGAACGTTGGTCTTTGTCCACAAGCTGCCCGTCACTTTGCAGACTAAGCGAACCATAATGATCGGCAACGTAGGTCTTCAGCATACTGATGGAAGTGGTCATCCTATCCTGCATCATTGATTGAACGAGTTGGTTGGTCACTTTAAAGCTTTGCAGCAGTCCGAGACTCCCAGTGAGAAGAGCGGATATCGTCACCAACGTAAGGATGCTCAGCAAAAGCTTTCCCTTCAGACTCTTCATAAATACCTCCCTTTAGCATTTCATACATTTCCTATTATTATTATATGTTTATTGATATTTAGTATATAGTATGCAAACAGATTTTTCAACCCAAAATTCACAATTTGTGGTCAACAGTTCTCATACTCTGGTTCATCGCCGTGCACTGAAAGAAATCGTACAATTGTTGTAGGCTATACCCTTCCTTTTCGCACCAGCTATAAATGTACTAATACTTTTATCCCATTAAAAAGTATATAAAATTCAAATCAAAACCTTTCGCATATGGGTTTTGATGCGGAATTTTATCAATACTTTTATGGGAGATTAGTATAACACTACACAAAGACAATAAAGACCATGCCATCGCGGGCATCTGGGCTTGAATACAAAAAACCTGCGATAAGCAAATTGCTTACCGCAGGTATGGCGCGCCCGAAGGGATTCGAACCCCTGACCTCTTGATTCGTAGTCAAGCACTCTATCCAGCTGAGCTACGAGCGCATATTTCAGCCATCGGCTGTTTTGTCTTCCCGCTCACGGGACAACGTATA